>JAWKUA010000025.1 GCA_041398785.1 Planctomycetaceae bacterium
ACAACCGCCCGCAAAACAAGCCCGCATGTCGCCAGAATTCCGCTTCATGCAATCGCCGGGGCTCTGCTGCGTCCGATCGCCCGGATTCTGCCATCGCATCGCGCGAACAGCGCCGAGACGCGCGGCCGCCGTCACCGCCGCTCTACGCGGGCAGAATTTCCGTCAATTCACCGTCCGCGGATTTGACCTGAATCATCCAGTCGCCGCCGAAGCCAAGAATTGCCCAGCGGCCGCGGTACGTGCCTTCACCGTCAAACGTGCCGATGTACGAAACCGCATGGGCACCGATGTACTGCTTTGTGAGTGTGACGACTGCTCCGTCGACTGTTCCGCGCAGCGTGAAAGCGCCGACCACGTCGCAGCCCTGGCCCTGAACAGAGTTCCCGTCGAACTGCAGCCGAAGGTTCTGCATCGGTTGTCGCCCGTAACCGTCCTGTTCCCACCAGCCGTCACACACAACCGATATCACTGAGCCGGATCTCCGCTGTGTCATGCAAATTTCCCGCAAATCGCACAAGCGCAGCATGACAGCGGAGATCAGCGCATAAAGCAACCCGATACCACTACGGTACCGGGTCGCTGCTCTACAGGAGACACATCACAGGTGTATTCAGTTCATCGGATTTCTCAGTACATCGCCGGACCGGCACAGCGAATCAGATGATCCTTGTCGATGTAGACGACTTCTTCGGTCTGATCCGTGTGAGTGAACGGGATCGGCCAGTAGGAACGAATGACTTTGTCGTAGTAGACGGTGCACTTGTAGTGACAATGGTGCAGTCGAGCCGGGCCGACCAGCGGATAGACCTTACATTCGTCAAGTCGATCGACGATCGGTTCAACGACAATTCGCACGTTGTTTCGATGAGTTTCCTGCAGGAAGGCAAACCCGCCGGCCGGATCATCGGGCAGTGCGCGAATCACCTGGTCGTCACTGGGAGGATCCATGCAGAAGATCGGAGCGTTTTCGCCTTCGACGGGATCCAGCACCGGCACGCGGTTGTAGAACTCGTCTTCGTGAAGCTGGTCTTCGATGCGCTGGCTTTGATAGGCGCTGATCGGCATGGGTGGCAGTGTTTCCCAGAACACCATGTATTCCCACAGAACTGCGGCGAAGCCACCGGTCAGCGTACATCCACTGTTCAAAGTGGTCGCCAGGCAGATCGCAGTCAGCACGCCCCAGCGTCGTAGATGCCTGCTTAACGTCTGCATCTTATTCATCCCTGACAGAAACTGTGGGCGAATGCCCTGATGAATCAAACCGTCCCGCTGGCCGCGCCAGCTTCCCGCAATTCGCGATGAATCCTTCTGCCCGTGCGGCCCGCTGAAATGCCTGTTGCGGCTTGACTCCGCAGGTCAGATGTTTCACCGGTCTACGCGAGCGATACCCGCACAGCACCCGGATGGGTGTCTTTTGTATGTATCGATCGTTCCGATTGGGTAACTTGTGAGAATGTTCGGATTTTACCGGACAAATCAGTCGCACGGACGGAAACCACGCTGACAGATCGTCAAACGCGGGGTGGAACGTCCCGAAACACGGCATCACGTTTCATCGGTGACACCTTCGGCGTTTAACGATCCGCCGGTCAACCGGCAGGATTCGCCGAATGGCATCTCGCCGCGGCACGGGCCGAATGCGCTTCGTCCGGGACAGCTTTCTGTGACGAAGGAAGCCTCTTCAGCCGGACGCCGCCGCGATACGCGCAGCGGTCGAGTCGGCTCCGGTGACAAACACAGGTTCGCCGGTCACAATCCGGCGTTCGTCAACTGTCCATCGAAAGGCTTATGCTCATGACTTCGCCCATGCTTCCTCAATCGGGCTCGGCTTCGATCGGTCGCCGCCAGTTGTTGTCGTATGCCGCGTTTGGCTCCGCGGTGATCGCTGCCGGTGCGTCTTCGGCCCAGGCGCCTGCGGTTCCAGCGAAAAAGTACAACATGAAGAAGTCGATTAACCTGTGGGCGTTTCCTTATCCGGACCGAATGACTCTGCAGCAGTGCCTGCAGCTTGCGAAAGACGCCGGATTCGACGGCATTGAATTGAACTACGATCTGGACAGCGAGCTTTCGCCGAAGTCCGGCACGAAGGAATTCACGGCCATTCGGCGAATGGCGGAAGACATTGGGATCGCTATCAGCGGTGTCTGTTCGTTTCTGTTCTGGCCCTATCCGCTGACAAGCAACGATCCGGCCGAACGAGCTCGCGGGCTGGAACTGGCCGGCATGATGACTCAGGCGGCTCACGATCTGGGGACTCGAAATCTGCTGGTTGTTCCGGGAGCGGTTCACATGCCGTGGCGTGCCGACCACGACCCGACTCCCAACGATGTCTGCGACAAGCGAGCCCGCGAGGCTGTCCGGCAGCTTCTGCCCGGTGCCGAAAAACTGGGTGTTTCTTTGAATATGGAGAACATCTTCTTCAACGGATTCCTGCTGTCTCCGTTTGAGATGATTGATTTCGTGGACAGCTTCAGCAGTGAGTTTGTCAACGTCCACTTCGACACCGGAAACATCATGGAATACCAGTTTCCTGAACACTGGATTCCGCTGCTGGGTCGTCGAATTCGGAATGTTCACCTGAAGGAATACACGAAGAAGGGCACGGATCATTCGCTGGAAGCCTTCCGTCCGCTGCTGGACGGCACTACGAACTGGCCGGCCGTGCTGGATGCGTTTGCTCAGGTCGGTTACGACGGCTACTTGACGTTCGAGTACTTCCACGCCTACCAGCATTTCCCCGAAGCACTGATCCACCAGACGGCGGATTCGCTGGATCGGATGCTGGGGCTGAAGTGACGCCGAACACTCATCCGCAAGGTTCGTTCGCGCCAGAGACAGGAATATGAAGAACGACCAGATCGCTTCCGTGTTCGATCAGCTCGCGGATCTGCTGGAGATTCAGGGAGCCAACCCGTTTCGCGTGCGAGCCTATCGCAACGCATCCCGCACGATCGCGGCCACAGCCGAATCGTTTGCGGCGATCGTGAAACAGCACGGCGACCTGAAGGAATACTCCGGAATCGGCGCCGACCTGGCCAGGCAGATCGAGGAGATCGTCAACACCGGCCGGCATTCCGGTCTGGAGGAATTGAAGGAACAGGTGCCCGCCGGCGTCGTCGACATGCTGCGCATTCCGGGGGTTGGTCCGAAAAAAGTGGCGGTGTTCTTCCACGAACTCGGCCTGCAGTCACTGGACGAACTCAAGGCCGCCGCGGCTGCCGGCAGACTGTCGGCGCTGAAAGGCTTCGGAAAGAAGACCGAACAGTCGATTCTGGAAAACATCGATCAGGCCGCCGAAGCAGGAACACGTACTTCCATCGCCGACGCCAGCGCCGCAGCGGACGCAATCGTACAGGACCTGCTGAAGCTGAAGCAGGTGACGCAGGCGTCGGTTGCAGGCAGCTGCAGACGACGAAAGGAAACCTGCGGCGATCTGGACGTGCTGGTCACGAGCTCGGATCCGTCGGTTCCCATGGACGCTCTGGCACAGCACCCGCTGGTGGAGAAGGTTCTGCAGCGAGGTGACACCAAGCAGCGAGTTCGGCTGACGACCGGCATGGAACTGGACCTGCGCGTAGTGCCGGATTCCTCGTTCGGTGCGGCGCTGCAGTACTTTACCGGGTCGAAGGAACACAACGTTGTGGTTCGGCAACGGGCGAAGGATCGCGGGCTGAAGATCAATGAATACGGCGTGTTTCGGGACGGCGAACAGATTGCCGGCGCGACCGAGGAAGACGTCTATGCCACGGTCGATCTGCCGTACATTCCTCCGGAACTGCGTGAAAACCGCCTGGAATTCGAAGCCATCGAAGGCGGCGGACTACCCGATCTGCTGACCGTCGATCAGATTCGCGGCGACCTGCATATGCACACCACGGCCTCCGACGGCGCCGCCACGATTCTGGAAATGGCCGAAGCCGCCAAAGCCCGCGGACTGAAGTACATCGCCATCACCGACCACAGCAAGCGAGTCTCCATGGCGAACGGCCTGGACGCCGACCGCCTCCGAAAACACTGGCAGGAAATTCGAAAAGTTCGTGAACAGGTCAAAGGCATTGAAATCCTGTGCGGCATCGAATGCGACATTCTGGAAGACGCCACACTGGATCTTCCCGACGATGTGCTGGCAGAAGCTGATTGGGTGGTTGCCGTGCTGCACTATGGTCTGAAGCAGCCACGGCAGAAGATCATGAAGCGACTGATGTGTGCGATCAGGAATCCTCACGTCGACATCATCGGTCATCCGACAGGTCGTTTGGTCGGCAAACGCGAAGGAGCAGACATCGACATCACAGAGATGCTGAAAGCGGCCGCCGATCACGGCACGATGATGGAGATCAACGCCCATCCCAAACGGCTCGATCTGAATGAAATCAACGCGTCGGCCGCAAAGGAACTGGGGATTCCGATCGTGATCAGCACGGATTCGCACAGCGTCAACGGCTTCGACGTGCTGCGGTTCGGCGTCGATCAGGCGCGGCGAGCCGGACTGACCAGTGACGACGTGGCCAACACAAGGACCCTGGCGGCATTTCGAAAGCTTCTGAAGTAGCCGCACCGGTACTCCGGCTCGCGAGGAAGAATCCTGACATGTCCATCGGTATCGAGCCGACGGTTGACGATGTGGTCGAGCGGCTGTTTGGCAGTCCGGAACATCCTGCCATCACGATTCACTTCCTGAAGGCCGTCCTCACAGACGCGGCGCCGATGCATTCGGGCGGACACCTGCATTCATCGGCTTACGCCAGACAGCACACCATGCAGGTCGACGGAACGATTACGCAAGCACGCTGGCTTCAGATAGTTCAGGCTGTAGTGACAGCAGGAACGATGTGATTTCGCCCGTCAGGACGGAAGCCGCAGTAAGGTCTCCGGCGATGGCGGCAGATTCCAGTTCCCGGCCGATTTCCGTCAGCAGCGGCAGTCCGACGCTTCCGCCGGTGCCTTTCATCCAGTGAGCTTTGTCCGCCAGAAGTTCGGTGTCGGACTGGTCAAGGGCTTCCAGAATTGACGGCAGGGATTGCTGCACCTTCACGACGAACCGCAGTGCCAGGTCGCGGAAGAAGGGGTCGGCGGGCAGACCAGCCGCGGCATTCGTTTTCCGGCGGGCCGGCTGTTCGTGCCGCTTCGTTTCGCGTCGCGGCATTCGCTGACCGGCATTCTCCGCAGTCGAAGCGGCAGGCGCGGTGTCTGCGACGGCTTCTGTTTTTCGCCGAAGTTTCTTTGCCACCGCAGCCAGCAGATCAGATGTTGAGATCGGCTTGGTGAGATAACCGGAGCATCCGACTTCGCGACATCGTCGGCGATCTTCGTCCATGCCGTTGGCGGTCAGGGCGACGATGGGAACTGTGATGCCGTCCTTCCTGAGTTGCTGCGTCGCCGTGTAGCCGTCGACTTCCGGCATCCGCATGTCCATCAGGATCAGATCGAAGTGCCGGGAACGCGCCCGATCGATCGCCCTGGCACCGTTGTCAACCAGAACACACTCCGCGCCGGCGCTTCGCAGCACGTGCGAAAAGAGTTCGCGGTTTGCTTCCACGTCGTCGGCGATCAGAATCCGGGTTCCGGACAGGTCGGCGGTGCGCCGTGCTTCGCGGCGTTCGGTATGCAGTGTCGCCTCTGCTTCGCCGGGAGTCAGCAGGCGGACGTTGTCCAGGTCGCCGGTTGAGATCGAAACCGTGAACGTGCTGCCGGCCCCCGGTTCGCTTGTCAGTTCGATATCTCCTCCCAGCGCGCGGGCAAGTTTTCGGCTGATGGAAAGGCCCAGCCCGGTGCCGCCGAACTTTCGGTTCACGGAATCGTCCGCCTGCCGGAACGGTTCGAAGACAGCTTGCTGCGCGGCGGGATCGATTCCCACTCCGGAGTCCTGCACAAGAATCTTCAGCAGCCTCTCGTCAGCGCTTGTTTCCACAAACAGGTCGACACCGCCTTCTTCGGTGAACTTGATAGCGTTGCCGACCAGGTTGGTGATGATCTGCCGAAGTCGCGTCGGGTCCGTCACGATACTTTCCGGGACGCGGCCGGTCACGCGCAGTGACAGGCGCAGGCCCTTGTGAATCGCCCGCGACTGCAGGGCCGCCAGGACGTCATGCAGCAGCCGATACGGCGGACATTTCAGTGACTCGATCGTGAGTTCTCCGGCTTCAATCCGTGACAGATCCAGCAGATCGTTCAACAACCCGTGCAGGTGACTTCCGTTGCTGTGAACTCGCTGCAGGTGCTGTCGCTGCTGAGCCGACAGGGGCTCATCGCTTTGCAGCAGCAGCTCTGTGAAGCCAAGCACAGCTCCGATGGGAGTTCGAATCTCGTGGCTCATGTGAGCCAGGAAGTCGGTCTTTGCCTGGCTGGCAGTTTCTGCGGCATCGCGAGCGGCAGCCAACTGCGCCTGAGTGCTGCGAAGGTGGTCGGCCGTCTGCTGCAGTTCCCGCGACCGCGCTTCGACTGCGGAAGTTCGTTCGGAGACGATTGATTCCAGATTGATATTGAGTTCCTTCAGTTCACGAAAGCCCTCGGCGTTTTCCATGGCGGCGCCGGCAATCGTCGTGACATAGTTGGCGATTCGCAGTTCGTTCTGTCCAAACAGGTCGCGGACTTCGGAATTGCTGACAACCAAACAGGCAACGACCTCGCCGCGGACCAGCACCGGACAGGCCAGCAGTGATCGAAAATCCGTACCGGCTGCGTCGGCGGCCACTGCCTGTCGCGACTTGATGGCATTCAGAATCCACTGCCGTGCGGGAACAGACGCGGGGACCGGCTGGCCGGTTTCGTCGATGGGAATCACGCGGCTGCAATCGCTTCTCAGCAGTCGGCGCGAAGCCGTGACCATCTTGTCGAAGATCAGTTCCGGTGAAATGGTGGACGCGATTTCTCGGCCGGATTCCAGCAGCGAATCGAAGCGATCCACCAGTGACAGCGACGTGACCATTCTTCGCGGAAGCTGTTCGTCACGAAATGCGGTAAGCCGATTTCGCGCCTGATCGAGTTTTCCGGCGGCATCTTCGAAGCCGATTTCCGAACGAATCTGATGCAGCAGAATTTCTGTTTGCAGAATTTCGTAGGCGGCGGAGTGCGACGTGGCGACACGCAGGCTGTTTTCCAGCAGATGCACTGCTCGCAGATTGCGGTTTCGAAAGACGCAGGCCCACGCCAGTTCTCTTAATGCGTGTGGACGCTCATTGCGAAATCGCAGAGAAACACGGACGGCGCAGCGCGCGGCGCGGTGATGAGCTTTGATGATCTGCTGTCGTCGCTGGCGCGTCAGCGGTGATTCCATTTCCAACTGGCACCGCAGCGCTGTTGCCTTCCATGCGTACAGCGGCGACGTGTAAGTGTTGTCAATCCCCGCTTGCCGAGCCGTCCGTATGGCATGATCCAGAACAGCAGCCGCTTCTCCGGGATGTTCATCGCCCATCATCTGCACGGCCTGAGCCAGCAGGACGTGCGTGATGCCCTGCACGTCGGTGCGCGACCGGGCGAGTTCCCGCTGCACGACCTCGGCGGGCAGGTCACCATTCGCCGCGCGAGCCCAGACTTCGATGATGTTGCCGCAGACCTGATCGTCACCGACAGCCAGTCCGGATTCGTACGCCTCGCGAGCCAGCTGCACGGCCTCGGACAGTCGCCCCAGCCGGTACAGCGACGCGGCCACCTGATACTGAGCGATATGCTTTTCCCAGAAGTCACCAGCTCGCTCCAGTATGCGAACGCTGCGGCGGCCGACGTCGACGCATTCTTCAAACTGCGACGCGGAATACAGTGCGATCGCCAGAAAGTGCAGCGACTGACCCTGACCCCAGATGTCGTCCTGTTCGGTACGAATCTGCAGGGACCGGCGGCCATAAGCAATCCCGCGCCGGTTCAGCGGAATCAGGCTCATGGCCGGAGCGTGTTCGGAGTAAGCCTGAGCAAGTTCAGCGGTCGGCCGGTATCGCTCCGCCAGATTCATGCCTCGCAGGTGTACGTACAGCACGGAAAGCTTGCCGCGCAGGTACCAATAGCCGTAGGCAAGCCGGCTGTGCAGTCGCCAGATCAGGCGATCGCGCAGCGGAGCTTCGCCTTCGACCCGCGACGTGAACTGTCGCGGCAGAAGCGTATGCAGTGCCTGGACGAAGAATTCCCGCAGGAAGCAAAACGGAAGACACCACTTCGTCGGCAGACGGCCTCCCAGACTCTTCAGCGCGGATTCCCAAAGCTGCACGGCGCGGTCTTTCGCGTCCTGTTTAAACGCCAGCTCACCCAGCTTCAGCGTGACCAGTGCCCGCGTGACGGGAGAATCGGCGCGTCGAATCGCGGCTTCCAGCAGCGGTTCCGCTTCGTCGTAGCGGCCCGTCAGCATCAGGACATCGCCGAGTCCGTGCAGGGCGGATGCGTCCGGTTCTTCCCCGGAGACCCGGGCGCTGCGAAGAACGATCGAATACTGTTGCTCGGCGGCCTCCAGAGCATGATGTCGCTGAGCGCTCCGCGCGGCCTGAAGTGCGAACGGCAGCGCCAGATCCGCGCGGCCGGCGGCATCATAATGCGAAGCGATATCGAAGATGCGGTCCGGTTCGTGCTGCTGCAGGTATTCCGCCGCACGCTGATGAATGGACTGGCAGGCGGCCGCCGTCAGTGTTCGCATGACCGCGCCGCGAATCTGGTCATGGACGAACGAGCACGAACATCCGGTGACCGATTCCCAGATCAGGTGATTTCGCCGCGGTTCCAGCAACAGCTCAACGACGCGTTCGCGGGGAATGTCGGCCAGTTGCGAAGCCATCTCGATGGAAAACGTCTTTCCCAGGACGGCGCCAACGGCCAGCAGTTTGCGTGATTCTTCCGGCAGGCGCACCATCCGCTGCTTCAGTACTTCCGCTGCTTCGCCGGACATCTGCAGATCAAGCAGCCGTTCCTGGTCGAATTGCCAGCCGGTGTTTGACGGTGTCAGGATATGCCCTTCGACAAGTCCTCGCAGAACAGCAGACGCGGCGAACGGATTGCCGGTGGAGATTTTCCAGACGGCATCCAGAACTTCCGCCGGCAGATCTCCCGCCATCGATTCCGCCAGCTTGTTGGATTCATCGCGATTCAGCGGCCCGAGTGTGAGTTCCGCTCGGCAGTTCAGGCTTCCGTGTAAACGATCGGCAAGGCGGTCGAACGGTCGCGTGGCAACGACCAGCATCGTGTGCCGTGGTTGAGTCAGGTTCCAGCGTTCCAGCATGGTCAGCGTCAGGTCGTCGGCCCACTGAGCGTCGTCCAGCAGCAGCAGCACCGGGGCGTCTTCGGAACCCAGCGAACCCAGAAATGTCGCCAGAGTCACCGCGATGCCGCGATCCGAAAGATCTTCGACGTCGTGTTCCGGCACGGGAAGTTCCAGCGTTTCGACGAGACTCGGCAGCACGGCCGCAAGTTCTCTCGCGAATTCCGACAATTCCAATCGAAGACGCTGTCGCAGTGCAGCGTCAGATCGAACGATCTCAACGCATTGCAGCAGGGCCTGGCGCAGTGATGCCAGGGGAGCCAGGCCGATGTGATCGTGACCCTGAGCACGCAGGATTCGAAAACCGTGCGCGACCGCCGTGCGCGAGATTTCCAACATCAATCGCGACTTGCCGACTCCCGACGGAGCCGTGATCAGCACAGCGCTGCTGACGCCGTCGGCGACTGCGCGCAGTTCGGATTCCAGCAGAGCAACGTCTTCGGTGCGACCGACGTAAGCCGGTTCGATCAGCGTTTCACGTCGATCCATCGTGCCGGCGACAAAGCTGACGGGACCGCTTCCGCGCAGGATTTCGCGAACCTGCTGAATGTCGTATCGAGCGCCCGCGGCAGACTGATAGCGGTCTCGCGGATGTTTCAGCAGCAGGTGCTGAACAATGTCGTTCAGCGATCGCGGGATCGCGGGATTGATCTCCGTCAGGTCCGGAACCGGCGACGTCATGTGACGGAAGAGCAGGTCACTGGACTGTTCGGCCGAAAATGGTGCGTGTCCGGTCAGGCAGGCAAACAGCACGATGCCCGCGGAATACAGGTCGGCGCTGGCCTTCACATCTTCTTCCAGCGCTCCCAGCGCTTCCGGTGACGCGTACGTTGCAAACGTGCTGACTCCGTCTTCGTTCGTCAGCCCCTGCAGAATTGCCATTGGACTGTACCCGGCCAGCAGTGCTCTGGTTCGGCCGTTCGAATGGTCAATGTAGATATCCGCCGGCAGCAGGCATCTTCGAATCAGGCCGTGTGCGTGAAGTCCCTCCAGAGCCTCAAATACGTCGTCGGCAATGCTGAGCGTTTCCTCGACCGACAACGGGCCTCTGGCCAGCCGCTCCGCCAGTGTTGGCAGCGACAACAGCGGACACACAACACGGCCGACGTGATCGTCGAATTCGAAATCGCATGGAGTCGCCACGCGATCCAGCACCACGGAAGAAAGCCGGGCCACTTCGTAGTGCAGCCGCATTCGAATCGCGGCCGGGATGCTGTCGCTGAACGGGACTTCATGGACACATACACGCTGTCCGCCCGCATCGATCCCCGTCAGCGAACGGAACGCGCCGTAGTCGCAGACGATGGGATCCGGTTGATAGTGTGACCAGATTCTCGAGTTTCTCTCGGACATAAGAAGTGCCTATGCAAGCAGCAAAGCAAACCTAGGTCCGATTAAACGCCGGGGTCCGCATCCCTAAGGGGGATTCGAGTTCAGGGGGGCGATGCCCCAGCAGGTTTCGCCCGATCCTGCGAAATGTCGCTCGAAAATCGACTTTGACGCCGGCCGTGAACTTGCTCTCAAAATTGCGATTTGAAGCCGAGACTTCCGGATTTCAACCGCAAGGCGTCACAGGATTCTGAACGTAGCGGTGAGTGCGATGCTGGATTTGTTCTGCCAACTCGATTCTGATTGAACCGTGCATCAGGCGTGTTTCGGCTGCCATAGACCGGACTCAGTTCCACTTCACCGCGTTGTCCGGAAATCGAGGTTCGATTTCGTGCGAGTAGCTTCCGACGGCAGCGACCTGATACAACTGATCGTCGCTTTTGAACGTCCTGCAGAACTTCCGGAGACTGCATCCTATGAACCTCACTGATCTTTCCTGGCCAGCCGTCGATTCGCTGGATCGCGCGACTCCGGTCGTGTTTCCGATCGCCGCGCTGGAGCAGCACGGACACCACATGCCGGTATTCACAGACAGCCTGCTGCTCGGTGAAATCATGCGGCGAGTGCAGCAGATGCCGGTGGCCGACAACGTGCTGTTTGCTCCGCTGCAATGGCTGGGAAATTCTCACCATCATCTGGATATGCCGGGCACCATGTCGGCGACGCCGCGGCTGTATCTGGATCTGCTGAAGAATGCCGCGGACAACTTTCTGCATCACGGCTTTCGACGGATCGTGTTCATCAACGGACACGGCGGAAACATCACGCCTTCGCAGCAGGCGCTGTTTGAACTGCGGCAGGATCGACGTGACGAGATGGATCTGTTGCTGGCCAGTCTGACCTATTGGGATTCGGCAGCTCCGTCGGAAACCATTCCCGGACTGACTCAAAGCCAGATGGGTCATGCGTGCGAATGGGAAACGTCGATGATGCTGGCGATTCGGCCCGAACTGGTTGTTGGCCATGTCAGCGATGTTCCGGAGGTCTGGTTTGGCGAAGGAGCGGCTCCGGGCTACCGGGCATGGACCATGCGAGATCGCAGCGTCCCCGGACACATCGGCCATCCATCGTCCGCTACGCGGGAAAAGGGCGAAGCACTGTTCGACGTCTTTGCGAATGGGGTCGCAAAGTTCCTGGAACGAACCGTTTCATGGAACGGGAAAGACTGGAATCTTTGAAAGCATCACGCGCCTATGAAAACCGATGAAGATTCGTGGTGGCCCTGGGCGGTCTGCTTCGTATTGCTGCTGGCAACGATGCTGAATTACATGGACCGCCAGGCTCTGGCCGTGACGTTTCCGCTGCTGAAACGCGACTTCAATCTTTCGGAAGACCGCGTCGGAATGGTGGAAGGCTGCTTCGGCTATGCCTTCGCCTTCGGGTCGCTGCTGTTCGGGTTTCTGGCCGACCGATTCGGACCGCGTTATCTGTATCCCATCGTGCTGGCCGGCTGGTCACTGGCCGGAATCGCGACTTCGATGGCTGGCCAGGAGTGGGTCCTTCGACTGTTGGAAAGTCCGGGGGACGAACCCGGCACGGCTGTCTATCGATGGCTGCTGATATGCCGCATCGTGCTGGGAGTCTGTGAAGCCGGCCACTGGCCCTGCGCACTGCTGACGGTTCGTGCGATACTGGGCGAACGTCGTCGAACGCTGGGGAACGGCATCCTGCAAAGCGGCGCTTCCATCGGAGCCGTCACGGTTCCGCTGTACATCGAAGCGGCGGAACGGGCCGGTCAGCCCTGGGAATTCCCGTTCTGGTCGATCGGCGTGGCGGGCCTGCTGTGGATTCCCGTCTGGTTCGCGTTGGTTAAGGGACGCAGCCTGTCCGGAACCAGGACCGATCGCGTCACTGACAACTCGGCCGGAATTGAGGTGACACTCACGCCGGATCACGCCCGGCACGCGGACTTCGCAAAGCGAATTGTCGTGATGCTGCTGATTGTGGGAACACTGACGATCAGTTGGCAGTTTCTGCGAGCGTGGCTGGGGCTGTTCCTGGAGGACCATCACGGTTACTCAAAGCAGGCGACTCGCGGACTGATGTCGCTGTATTTCATTTCCGCAGACGTCGGCTGCATCTTGTCGGGTATCCTGGTTGCCTGGCTGGCACGCCGCGGGATGACGGTCCAGGCTTCGCGCGTCGCCGGATTCCTGGCGTTCGCGCTGCTGACGTCCTGCGGAGCCCTCGTTCCGTATGCCGGCAACGGCTGGCTGATGATCGCACTGCTGCTGATTGCGGGAGCCGGAATTCTGGGGCTGCATCCGTTCTACTATTCACTGACGCAGGAACTGTCGGCACGGCACATGGGTTCGCTGAGCGGACTGCTGGCGGCGGCCGGATGGATCGTGTCCAGCACGTGGCAGATGTACCTTGGCAAATACATCCAGGAACACAAGAGCTATGAACTGGGCCTGTTGATGGTCGGCCTGGCTCCGATGATTGGCCTGGTCGCGCTGTGGCTGTTGTGGCCGCGCGAAAGGCCGGCTCTGGCCGTCGCGTGACGGTTTCAGGCTCAGATCAGAGCTTGAGCGCCCGACGCGCAGGCCGGCTACGTCACTACCTGAGCACGTGCCATCGCCGGACCGGACCAGAACGCCATTTCCTGAGTATCCTTCGGAAAGCAGTCCAGCATCAGCCGAATGATGGCGCGGTCGTCTTCGTGCAGCGGCGCTGCCAGGCCGTCGACATCGGGAAAGCTGTGCCGCAGTCCCGCCAGAATCAGCGTCCACGCCGGACTGCGGGATTCCAGACTGTCCTGCTGAAAACGATCGTGGAAAAATTCCCGCGATCGAACTTTGTCGAACGCGTAGCTCCACAGGTCATATTCGGCCATCAGAGTACACGACAGCAGGTCTGACCAGCGTTCCGTCGATGACCGCAGCCGGTCGATGTGAATCAGTTGTTCAGACGTCAGCGACTTGTCATTCAGACAGATGCCCAGCGCCTTGTGCCGGACGGTCATATGTCCGCGATGAACATTGTTCGCCAGCGGTTCGATACGGTCTTCGCGGCGGTGACGGTCGCAGGCGGCCAGCATGATCGTCCACACGCGATTGACCAGATCGTTGATCAGAATCTGTTCGGTCAGCGACTGAATCGGCGGCCTCAGGGGACTCAGCCCGATCAGGTGCAGCGGATCTCGAATCTGCACGCAGCTTTCCAGATCATTCAAATCCCGCATCCAGCGATTGAACCGGTTGCGGGAGCGAATGTAGTAGTCACCCAGCAGCACATTCGGAATCGGCCGTGCCTGTTCAATCAGCAGACGGCTGTGGGCCGAGAGCAGCGCAGTGACTTCGACAAGATAGGCGAGCTTCACAGAGCGAATCCTGATTGGAAGACCGTGAATATGGCGGACAGGAAGTGTCCTGCGGGGATGGCGGTCGAGTGTTCCGGAGACAACTCAGCCGATGGAACTGGAAGGCCGTTGCTCAACATGACGCAAACGGAATGCCAGGTCCGCCATTCGGTCAATCGGCCGTGTTTCCCGGTTCAGCCGTGGATCGGACGTTGCGTTTCGGAAACAGCCGTCACCGGGATGATGCCGTAACGCGACGGATCAGCCAGTCGGCGATCGCTCCTTCGGCGGCGTTCGAATCAGCGGCGTTCAGAGTTTGCAGCGTTGCGTTCGCCGCCTTGTAAGCCGCCCGAGTCACCGGCTGTACATCTTCCCGAACGGTCGCCAGCGGCCGCGGCGCACACAGCGCCAGCAGCCCCGGAACATCGCCGTAACGAATCGCTCCCGGAATCAGGTTCACGTCGCGAATGTCGGTGATGTTCGCAAACCGGAAGCCGTTCATGTCCACCGCCACACCGGTCACCGCATCACCTGACAGCGCCGCGGCGGCCGCAACAATCGGCCCGGCTAAGTCGACTCCGACCAGCCGAATCGACTGAACCTGCATGTCGCGCAGCGCCGCGATCGTTTTCATCACGTCGTGAACGCGCTGAGCAAACAGGGAATGGTTGTAGCCCAGCGTGTACCCCAGAAACTCGCGGGGATTCTCCACGCTGCGTGTCTGAGTGAGCGGCTTGCCATCGGCCAGAAAATCTCCGGTGTACAGCACGTCGATTCCCAGCACCGTGAATCCGTCGTCGACCAGCTTTGCGACGTGCGGCCTGGGTTCGCCGCCATCGCTCAACAGACTGGACTTGCCCTTCAGACTCACCCACAGAACCAGTTCGCGCTGATTCGCATCGGGCTGGCGAACCGCGATTCCAGGGACTTCTTCCCCCACGGACTCCTGCCGAAGCCGGCCTTCAACGATTTCAAAACGGCCCTGCGTTCTGGTGGAATCGTGCTTTACCGTGACCTGCTGCGGTTCCGCCAGACTTCGCCCGATCATGACTTCCCACGCGCCGCCGACAACTCGCCGGTATTCCTTCAGCGACGCGGCGTCCGTGGGCGTCAGAGCCTGGATCTTTGCCGAAAGGTCCCTGTCCAGAGCCTGCAGCACGGCAATTTCCGTCGCTTCGTTCTTTTCCGGAGCCGGATACTGATCGCTGAAGACAGTGGCTTCCGGAACCGTCAGCGGCTGGTAGTCTCGTTCAACAATTTCGTCGGCCCCCAGGTTCAGATATTGATTGAAGAACTCATACATCATCATCCGGGCGTGACGATTGTAGTTGTGCGGATAGTCGAAGTGTTTTGCGTTGACGACATCCGGGACGTTCAGCATCGCGAAGTGCCGTTTCAGTTCGGGCAGGCCTTTGTGTTCGATGTCGACGGTCCAGTCGTTCGCGCCTGACATGAAGATCGGCCGCGGTGCCACCATGGCCGCGAATTCGATGTTGCCCGTGTTGACTCGCAGCAGCGACGCGTTTTCACACGTGCAGCCGCCCTGCATCGCGGTCGACACCATCACCGCCGGAAACGCGGCGGCAATGCGATCGTCCAGGGCCGCCAGCATGAATGTCTGAGTGCCGCCGCCACTGGCTCCCGTGACGCCGATGCGTGCCGTGTCGCAGTCTTCGCGGCTGGTGATCCAGTCCAGAATGCGAATTGAATTCCATGTCTGCAGTCCCAGAACATTCAGGCAGCGAAGTTCCGACTGAGCGCTGAACAGTCCCCAGTGATCGGGAGAACTCATGCCGGGCCGCTGCTTCGCGAATCGGTGGGCGAGTTCGTAGGAAATGCTGCTGCCGTCCGCGTAACCCAGCATGTCGTACAGGAACACCATGCAGCCCATGCGAGCCAGTTGAACGCTTCTCGCCTGCAGCGGATGCCGACCGCCGACTTCAAAGATCTCCGCATCGGAATCCAGTTCCGTCCTGATCTGAGACTCACCGTGATCATGAAAACGCCCTTCGGCCCAGTGTCCGTGAGGACTCACGATGGTCGGCAGACGTCCGGCGGCATCCTTCGGCTTATACAGACTGCCGGTAACCAGCAGCCCCGGACTGCTTTCGAAAAACACCCGGTCGACGGTGTAGTCGTCCCGTTCGACGCGACCGTGAACCGTCGCCCTGATGGGCGGTCGCGAAGGCATCGGCCACAACCCGCACGCCACCAGCATCTGTCGCTTCACGTATTCCTTCCGCCGCTCCCACGCTTCCGGCGAACCGCTCGGAGCAAACGGGAAGTAGCCGTCCAGATCCTTCAGCGGTCCCAGCCGTGAATCATTCGGAACGGCCGCCGCCGCGTGCCCGCCGAAGACCGGAACCAGCGGCACAACTCCAGCCGCCACAAGTCCCGCAGCCATGCGCTGCATTGCACCCCGCCGATCAACTGCATTGAACTTCATGACTCTCTCACTTTCACTGGCCGGTCGTCGAAACGGAACATCCGGAACACTCTAACCAACGACAAGCAAAGCGCACAGCAATCCGGCATCCTGACCCGGTAGTCGAACTGGTGCCTGGAACCACGATTTCGAGAGGTCGAAGACATGCGCCTGCCGGCAACACTGCTGCACGTCACAACTGTGTCCCGCGACATCGGGCACGAACGGAGCCTGACAGCGCCAGTCACGAACTGACATCGCGCAGCTCGCTCTTGTGTGATGATGGTCCGTGTGTGATCGACGAGCAGCGCGACGTAGGTCTGCTTTCGCCGTGTTCGGCCGAGGTTGCGTCTTTCGGCCGGTTCATCGGCTTCGGCAGCGACGATTGCGGACGGCTTCAGGCATCCGAACATCGGCTGCGGGAACTGCTGACCAGCGGCGAGCACTGTTGACGCCACCGAACACCGCAGCGCTGAACGATCGACGAAGCCGTCCGCTGCGGCGCCGATGGTCGACAATGCCGGGTACAGAAATCATCATCACTGACCGTTGGGCACCGGACGTCGTTGCTGCCGGGGAACGTCGTTTGGAGTGCGGTGACTGGTCACCGCTTTGGATTTCGTTCAGCCAGCCGAAAGCAGGATGATCGTAATTAATGGGCATCGCAAGCCTGTGGACATTCAAAGCTCCGCCGAGCTGGAGCACTCCAAAGTTCTGGAGTGCGGTGACTGGTCACCGCTTTGGAATTCGTTCAGCCAGCCGAGCAGGATGATCGTGAGGAATGGACATCGCAAGCCTGTGGAGATCCAAAGCTCCGGTGAGTCGGAGCGCTCCAGAGAACTCGCCGAGCGAATTTCTCGTCTCAACAGCTTGCAGATAGCGGAGGTTGAACGACTGGTCACCTCGCTTGAACTGCAGTCGCGACGAGACACGTCGTCAAGCCGACGGCAACATTCGCACTGGCCGCACGCACCATTGCATCGGCTCGGAGGTAAAGGCACCTACATAGTGACTGCCGGAACCTTCGGCAAAGAGCATCACTTTTGTAGTGCCGAGTCGCTGCAACTTCTGCAGGCAGAATTACTCGCGAAGGCACGGCAGTACGACTGGCAGCTTGAAGCCTGGGCGTGCTTTTCAAACCACTATCATTTCGTTGGGCACGCACTTGAGGATTCCGCGTCACTCAAGCCGTTTCTGGCTCACTTTCATGCGGATTCGGCGAGGGAAATCAATCGCAGGCAGGGCTGTCGAAACCGGCGGGTCTGGTACAACTTTTGGGAGACGGAATTGACGTATGAGAAGTCGTACCTCGCGCGACTGAATTACGTGCATCAGAACGCGGTGCGCCATGGCCTTGTCTCTGTTGCGAATCAGTATCGCTGGTGCTCCGCAGCGTGGTTCGAACGGACAGCGACGCCGGCCCAGGTGAAAACGATCTACGGCTTCAAGACCGACAAGCTGAAAGTGTTGGATGACTTTGAGGTGTTATCTGCCGGATGAAATCCAAAGTTCTGGAGTGCGGTGACTGGTCGCCGCTTTGGAATTCGTTCAGCCAGCCGAAAGCAGGACGATCGTGATGAATGGACATCGCAAGCCTGTGGACATCCAAAGCTCCGCCAAGTCGGCGCACTCCAAAGTTCTGGCGTGCGGTGACTGGTTACCGTTTTGGAATTCGTTCAGCCAGACAAGAACCGCGCGGTTGGGGTGAGAAATGGCCATTTACGGAACAGCACTGTTGTCGCTTTGTCTGCTGATTGGTCTTGTGATCGGGCAGTTGATCGGAGCGGCGATTGGTGTTGATGCCAACGTCGGCGGCGTCGGGATGGCGATGCTGATGCTGATTCTTTTGTCAGCAAGACTGCAGGCCGCCGGAGTGCTGCCCAAGCCGACTCAGCACGGTGTGCTGTTCTGGAGTTCCATCTACATCCCCATCGTCGTGGCGATGGCGGCCGGTCAGAATGTCCGGGCGGCCGTCAGTGGCGGAACCGTGGCGGTCCTGGCGGGAGTGGTTGTCGTTATCGTCAGTTTCCTGCTTGTGCCGCTGATCAGTCGGATCGGTCGGACTTCCGCTGACGATGCTGCCCGCGAAGAAACGGCTTCGACGAGAGACGAGCCATGAACGCTCTGTGCCAGGCTGTCGAATCGGTGCTGACGAAGTATTCGCTGGTCACGGCATTTGCGTTCGTCGGCATCATCATTTGGTTGTCATACGCCATCTCGCGTCACATTACTCGGGGACGCATGCACGGTTCGGCGATCGCCATTCTGATCGGATTGCTGCTGGCCTATGTGGGCGGTGTGGCGACCGGCGGCACGAAAGGGATCGCAGATATCGATTGCCTTGCCGGAATTGGTCTGATGGGCGGAGCCATGCTGAGAGATCTTGCCATCGTCGCGACAGCGTTTGGAGTACGGCTGGATGAATTCCTCAGGACCGGCATCAGCGGAGTTGTCTCGCTGCTTGTCGGCGTGCTCGTTTCGTTCCTTGTTGGAGCAGTCATCGCGTATTCGTTCGGTTATCGGGACGCCGTCAGCATGACGACAATCGGAGGCGGAGCGGCGACGTACATCGTCGGTCCCGTCACCGGAACTGCGCTTGGGGCGTCGAGTGAAGTGATCGCGCTCAGTGTCGCAGCCGGACTTGTCAAATCCATGCTGGTGATGACGATGACGCCGTTCGTGGCGAAATGGATCGGGCTCGACAACCCGCGTTCGGCGCTGATCTTCGGCGGACTGATGGGAACCACAAGCGGCGTGGCCGGCGGATTGGCGGCGACGGATGAAAGACTGGTTCCGTATGGCGCGATGACGGCGACGTTTTACACCGGGCTGGGATGTCTGGTGGGACCGTCGTTCGTGTTCATTGTCATTCGTTCTGTGGTGAGTTCGTAGGAAGATGGCTGCAGCGAAAACGAAACATCTGCCAATCATTGAACGCGCGGTCGGGCATCGTGATCGAATCGCCGTCCGTTCAGACTCAGGCATCCACACATACCACGATCTCGTTGTCGCGTCAGCAAACGTCGCTGTTGCGTTGCTGAACGGAACTGATGATTTGAACGAAGCGCGGATCGCGTTTCTTGTTCCTCCCGGCGAGCGGTACATCGCTGCGCAGTGGGGAATCTGGCGAGCAGGCGGAATTGCAGTGCCGCTGAGCCTTGCGGCGACCGGGAAGGAACTGGATTACACGCTGACAGACTCGCGAGCGGATACGGTGGTCGTCGTCGACGAACTGGCTGAGCGAGTCACATCGCTGTGCCGACAACACGGCCTGCGGCAGATCCGCATCGACAACCTTCCATCCGCACCGCAGGTTGTGCTGCCGGAGATTGCGACTGACCGCCGAGCCATGATTCTCTACACCAGCGGAACAACCAGCAAACCGAAAGGTGTTGTGACAACGCACGCGTGTATTCAGGCTCAGATGGAATCGCTGATCGAAGCGTGGCGCTGGCGGCCGGACGACCGAATTCCGCTGTTTCTGCCGCTGCACCACATTCACGGTATCGTCAATATCATGCTGTGTGCGCTGTGGGCCGGTGCTGAGATCGAAGTGTTTCCGCGATTCGAATTGGAAGCGATCCTTAACAGGGTCGCCGATCGCGCGTACACCGTCTTCATGGCCGTGCCGACAATCTATGTCAAGCTGATCGAAGTCCTGGAAGCGATGCCGCCATCTGAACGGGAACGGACCGTACGCGGCTTCGCGGACATGCGACTCATGATCTCCGGTTCCGCCGCACTTCCGGCGAGCGTGCATGCCGCCTGGACCAGACTGACCGGGCAGAAGCTTCTGGAACGTTACGGAATGACCGAGATCGGCATGGCGTTGTCCAACCCCTTTGAGGGAGAACGCCGTCCCGGTGCCGTCGGTCAGCCGCTCCCCGGGGTCGAGGTTCGTCTGCAGAGCGAGTCGGGTGAATCGGTGACGGAGGACGGCGTCTCCGGCGAGATTCAGGTTCGCGGTCCGAATGTCTTTTGCGAATACTGGAACCGGCAAGAGGCCACGCGTGAATCATTTACGGACGGCTGGTTTCGAACCGGTGACATGGCCGTCATCGAGAACGGATACTTTCGCATCATGGGTCGCAGCAGCGTCGACATCATCAAAAGCGGCGGCTACAAACTTTCCGCACTGGAAATCGAAGCGTCGCTGCTCGACCACCCGGCCATCGCTCAATGTGCCGTCGTCGGTCTGCCCGACGAAACCTGGGGCGAGACCATCGCCGCCGCCATCGTACTCAAAGGTGAAGCATCGCTCGATGCCGACTCACTGCGCCGCTGGTGCAAAGACCGCGTTTCCCCCTACAAAATCCCGCGTCGACTGCTCATCGTTAACGAACTGCCCCGAAACGCCATGGGCAAAGTCACCAAACCGGCCGTGACCGAACTGTTCGCTGCCGCGGACCGGGAGTGAACGCGAGGAGCCGGTTCCGAACCTCGCGCCCTGCAATCTTCCCAATCAAGCACTTGGCCGCCGTGCGACGTTCTCGATGCGCGGATGCACGTTGCGCGGCGTCCTGCTACGATCGATGCGTCGCGTTCGAAGCCTCAGCACCCACCAGTTCGGCGGGATCGCCGCGCGTTTTGGGGAGACTGGCAAAATGGTCCGAGCCGCCGCGGGTATCCTGGTCGCTCACATGGTCGTGTTCAGTTTGTCGTCGGATTTGTTGGCCGATGACTTCTCACAGCTCCGTGACCAGTTTCTGGCACACTGCGTCCGCTGCCACGGTCAGGACGGTGTTGTCGAAGGCAACGTCAACCTGCTGTCTGTGCAGGGGGCTAAGGATCCCTTGAGCAGGCCCGAGCTGCTGCAGAAACTGATCCGGGTCGTTGAAGATCGTGAGATGCCGCCGGCCGACGAACCTCAGCCGTCGCTGGACGTACGGACCGCATTGGCGGCTCAGCTAAAGACGATCCTTGCCGAGACACTGCGATCGTACCCCTTCGACCGGACGCCGATGAGGCGGATGAATCGCTTTCAGTACAACAACGCGGTTGTTGACCTGCTGGAGCTGGACCGTGACATCTTTCAACTGAATGAGCGGCTGATGCGGCGCAGGGACGACTACTTCGACCCGGCGACGCGCAGCATGCCTTCGAAAGTGCGCGTCTCATGCCGTCCACTGTCGAAGGACATCGACAATCAGCGTCCCGAAGGCTTCCGCGGCGTCGCGGCCTTTCCGCAGGACCAGCGGGCCGAACACGGCTTTGACAATCGCGCCGATCACCTGACGTTGTCACCACTGCTGATGGAGGCGTTCCTGGAATTGAGCCAGTCCGTCGCCGGGAGTCCGGATCTGAATGATAAGGAATGCCGGAGTTGGAGCTGGCTCTTCGCGGCGCCGGCTGAAGAGTCCATTGACGACGGCGGGATGACGAGCGTCATTCGCGAGCGGGTCGGCAGGCTGCTGCGGCGTGCATTTCGCAGGTCGATCGATGCTGAGACCCGGGAGAGCTTTGTCCGATTTGCCGAGGCGCAACTGGCTGCCGGCGCTTCCTTCGAGCAGACCATGAGAGCAGTCGTCGGTGCAGTCCTTGCCATGCCGGAATTCCTGTACTTTCATGACGAGCCGGCCGACGGAAGTTCGGATCGTGCGACGACCGGCCGGGAACCCGTAAGCGACTTCGAGCTGGCTTCGCGCCTGGCCCTGTTCCTGTGGAGCAGCATTCCGGACGACACCCTGCTGGACCTTGCAGACGCGGGACGACTGAGCGACCCGGACACGCTGGGCGCTCAGATTGACCGCATGCTGGACGATCGCCGGACGGGACGCTTCTGCGACAATTTCCCGTCGCAATGGCTGCAACTGGATCGGTTGATCACCGCAATTCCTGACCGGGAGATGTATCCGTATTTCTACTATCACGGCTATCGCACCAGCATGCACATGATGTCCGAACCGCTGCTGTTGTTTGAGACGGTCTACATCGAAGACCGATCGATTCTCGATTTGCTCGCGCCTGATTTCACGTGGCAGAGCGAGATGCTGCGTCAGAACTATGAAGGAGTGTCCGCTTCCGGCCACGACGTGCAGGTGCAGACGTTCGAGAGGGTCGCCATCGACCACCCGCGCCGCGGCGGAGTCATTACCAACGCCGCGGTGATGACAATGACGTCGACTCCCACCAGGACTCAGCCCATTACGCGCGGCGCCTGGCTGAATGAAGTGGTGTTTAACGATCCGCCGGAACCGCCTCCCGCCGATGTCCCGCCGCTGCCGGAAGTGGACCACGAACAGTTGGCGAAACTGACGATCCGCGAACGCCTGGCGGTGCATCGGCAGCGGGCCGACTGTGCCGCCTGCCACAACAGAATCGATCCACTGGGCTTTGCTCTGGAGAACTTCGGTCCCACCGGAGTCTGGCGGGACAAGTATGAAAACGGCCGCGACGTAGATGTCAGCGGCCTGTTATTCAATCAATATGAGTTCACTACACTGGAAGAATTCAAGTCGCTGTTGGTACGCCACAAGCAGCGATTCATCCGCGCTTTTGCATCACATCTGATGTCGTACGCGCTCGGCCGTCAGCCTGGACCGGCGGATGGACCCGCACTGGATGAGATCACCGAACGAGCAGTCAACGGTGAAGATCACATGCGAACGATTCTGAAAGCGGTGGCGATGAGCGATCCGTTTCGGCACAAGAATGCGTCCACCGCGGACTGAAGGAAGGTCAGGGGCGTCGATCCCGCATTGTTGTTCCGTAGACCGCCGGAGCGTGTAGAATTCGATCGCACATCAAAGATCGGCGACGAAAACTGAGGACTGCAGATGAAGACTTCCCGCCAGGCCCGACATGCCTCCCGCCGCCGCTTCCTCTCCGCAACCGGCGGCGCAATGCTAAGTCTGCCCTGGCTGGAGAGCGTCGCGTGCCAGTGTCAGGGTGCTTCACGCGGTGAGCGCATCTCTTCGCCGACGCGGCTGGCCTTTTTCTACCTTCCCAACGGCATCACTCGCCGCGGCTTCTTCCCAGGCGAAGGCGACCGGGAGCTGCCACAGTTCGCCGGACAGAACAACGTCTGGCGGTTTGAGGGAACGTCGGTTCCGGTTGGCAGCCATCCGCTGACGTTCAGCCCGACACTGAAGCCGCTGCATCCAATGCGGGAAAAGCTGTCGCTGATCACTGGGCTGGACCGGGAGTTTCAGCAGGGAACCGACTCGCACGCTCAGGCGGCTTCGTGCTTTCTCACCAGCGTGGCGCCGTATGAAGTGAAGAACTCCGCCTATCCGCTGGCACGCACTCTCGACCACATTGCAGCTGATGTCATCTCCCGGGATACGCCGTACTCAACGCTGGAACTGAGTTGCAACGACCACGCAAACAACATCGAGTCCATTTACTTCGACAATATGTCCTGGTACGGCACCGGGCACGTCGCACCTTCGATGCGGAATCCGCGGAAAGTCTACGATCGCCTGTTCGGAACTCAGCAGAACAGTCGTGTTCGCAACATCACCGACCTGGCACTCGAAAACGCCCGGGGATTGCAGCGGCGGCTGAGCACCGGTGACCGCAAAAGGTTCGACGAATATCTGACAGCGATTCGCACCATCGAAACGCGAATGGACCGGATTGATTCGCTCAGGTCCGAATTGGTCGCAAACGACATCCAGCGGCCGGCCGACCACCTGCCGAGGAACGAGTATATTCACTTGATGGGCGATCTGCTGGTGACGGCCCTGCAGACGGGGCTCACCAATGTCGGCACGCTGATGGTCGGGCCGGAGCGGTGGACAACGCCGACGAACTGGGAAGGCATCCTGGACAAGCCGCAAAGTCACCACGCCATGACCCACGCGCCGCATGATCACCTGGAAGATCTGCTGAAGCTGGACCACTTTCATGTGTCCGCGTACGCCAGACTGCTTCAGCGGATGGACGGCATCGAGGAAGCGGACGGAACAACGCTGCTGGACAACACGATCTTCACGCTTGGCGCCGGCATGGGTGACGGCACGACGCACCAATACAACGACCTGCCAATCGTCATCGCCGGTGGCGGTGGCGGAACGCTGCTGCTCGGCAAGCACGTCCACTGCCGGCCAGGGACGCCCCTCGCCAACCTCTGGCTAACTCAACTGCACGCTCTCGGCGTCGAGCAGGACCATTATGCCGACAGCACTGGGATACTGGCGGAAATCCGGAGCTGAGGCCCGGCGAGTAACGTCTTCAACATCCGTGTTGGAGATCTGAACCAACGCCCGAATTAAGGCATCCCTTGGAGACTCTCGTCGGTTCGACATGAGTCTCCATTGCCAGTTCTCTGCCGAACTGCAGAGGACGCATTTTCGAAAATGTCGCTGACGGAGAAGATAGCCGTCGGCCGACAGCAAGCGAGACTCCCCGCGGCCCGGTCTTCGAAGATCGCCTCGCAGCCGCTGGCAGACACCTGGCAGGAGACTTGAGCGACACCTTTTGGATCGACGAAAATCCCGCCACTGTTACGTTCCTTCGTTTCGTGGATTTCAACACTCAACGAATACATCGGAGCGTAACAGTTTCGAAATTCCAACCCCTCAAAATCCCCCAACTTCCGACCGATTCACCATCCCAGGGCGAGGCACCGCCGAGCCGCTGCGGCGACGGACGTCCTTTGGCACACGCGGCTCGGCAGGAGCCTCGCCCTCCCAGGCCATCGATCGCCATCGGGTAGCACAACTTCGCAGGTGTTGTGCGGCGCGGCCCTCGGAACGCGTTTTTGAGACGTCCTGCCACGATTTTGCGTTGAGTGTCCGGGAGATCGTTTGTCAGCGGCTTCCGATCGCAGGGCGACACGCCTTCTGCGGAGACGTGGTACCCGTGCCGCCGGGCTCGAATCGTGAGAGTCGTTCGGTTGGTTCGTGCAACAGAAAGGGGCAACACGTCGCCGCACTCCGGAATCGTCGCTGCCAGGCAATTGCAAAGCAGACCGTCGACCTGGCGATGGATGTTGCCGGCGTGATTGCTGTTTTATCCGGTTTCGCATGTAATCTGACCGGACGTGTTCCGGAAAGACGGAACGGATTACTTTCCTGCAGCGAAATCGCGTTTCCATGACGGGCGAGAATGATTCCGGCGGCTGGCCGCTGCACTACAGGATTCTGCTGGCGATGGTGATCGGCACCGTGGTCGGTGTGGCTTTGAATCCGGGGGAAATCGCGATCAGCGGTCCCGTGGAACTTCGGATCGTTCATGACGAAAACGCCATCCTGTTTTCCGAGGTGATTCCGGAAACGTCCAAAGTGCTGTATTCGGAAAAGTTCGCGGACGCTGCGGCTCTGGCAAAGAGCTATCCTCGTCTGGCTGAAGCGCTGGGAGAAAAGGCGGAACTGACGGTCGCCTGCGATAACCCTCGCGCCAGAATTGTGCGTGACCGCAGCGGAGTCACGATCGTCTGGCAGCGAAATCATGACGGCAATCCTGCCGTGTCCCAGATCGCTGCGTCATCCGGTGAAAAACTGCCGGAGTTCTGGCGGCTGCTGGTGAGCCAGCATCCGGCAGGCGTCGCGGGCGGAATGACGATCGCGGCAAAGGCGCTGGGAGACTTGTTTCTGCAACTGCTGAAAATGGTCACGGTGCCGCTGATATTAACATCTCTGGTCACGGGCGTGACGGGACTGGGCAGCCGCGGAAACTTCGGTCGGATGTTCGGCCGCACGATCACGTATTACATCGTGACCAGCATGCTGGCGATCACAACGGGGCTGGTGCTGGTGAACATCATCCATCCGGGAGTCGGAGCGATTCTGCCGGGCGGCGGCGCCGTGGTGGAACAATCTGAGGAATCCGTCGTCGAAATCGTCTTCCAGCAGGTGCTGCGGCTGTTTCCGGCGAATCCGATCGAAGCGATTGCTCAGGGCGAGTTCCTGTCGATCATTTCATTCGCGATTCTGCTGGGCATCTTCATCAACTTCATCGGAGGCGATCATGGCCAGCGGCTGACGGAACTGTTCGAAGCCGCGTTTGCCGTCATGATGAGAATGACGTCGTGGGTCATCAGTCTGGCGCCGTTCGGAGTCGCGGCGTTCATGATCTTCGCCACGGCGTCTCAGGGATTTGACGTCTTCCGGACGCTCGCCTGGTACATGCTGACGGTGGCTCTGGCGCTGGCGATTCATGCGGGAATCATTCTTCCGCTGATTGTGCGATTCGTCGCGAAGCGGAGTCCGCTGGAATTTGCCCGGCACATGAGTTCCGCCCTGCTGACAGCGTTTTCGACAGCTTCTTCCAACGCCACGTTGCCGCTGACGATTTCCTGTGTGGAACAGCAGGCCGGGATCTCCAATCGCACCAGTTCGTTCGTGCTGCCTCTGGGAGCCACGATCAACATGGACGGCACGGCTCTGTATGAAGTCGTGGCGGTGCTGTTTATCGCGCAGGCGACGCCGGGTTTCGAGATGTCGATCACGACGCAGGTCACGATCGCGCTGACGGCTCTGATTGCCAGTATCGGAGCTGCCGGGATTCCTCACGCCGGACTGGTGATGATGGCGATTGTGCTGCAGGCGGTGGGCCTGCCGCTGGAAGCTCAGGGCATCATCATTGCCGTTGACCGGATCCTGGACATGTTTCGCACATCGGTCAACGTGTGGAGCGATTCCTGCGGCTGTGCCGTCGTGCAGCAGTTGACGGAATCGTCGGACTGACCCTTTATACTGGCCGCGGCGAACACTGATGCATCGAACACCTCTTCCGCCGCGAGCCAGAATGCCTCAATCGACCCCGCTCGGGGTATAACTGCGGTCGAGCCGCCGGAGCCGCGTTCTTCGAACTCAGTTGTCGGAACGTCGCGGTATCGGGACTTGCTGCCTCGTCGCGGCGATTCTCCGCACGTTCGTCCTGCGGCGCAATGCTGAGTTTCGGCGCTGGCTTCGTCGATCAGAACTTCATCTGCAGTTCCACGCGAGCTCCCTGAGACGCATCGCGGTCCTCACGCTTTGCGACAAATGTGTCGAACACCAGGAACCAGTGTTCATCGAGCGCTTTTTGATAGCGGGCGCCGGCAGCCAGAGCCGCCTGGTTGACATTGTCGGTATCCTGGCGGCCACCGAGTTCCAGAATCACCTGCTGACGCGTGTGATCAAAGAACATCTGGTAGCCGAGACTGGCGCCGACCACATTGTTCGCGGTGCTGCTCAGCGGCGCTCCATAGCCGCCCAGTCCGGCTGCGGAGAACAGCAGTCCGGTCTGTCCCAGCGGTCCGCCGTTTACCGGGCCGCGAGACAGCGACGTGAACTGATCGATGGCCCAGAACCCGTTCAGGTAGATCAGGTCTTCGCTGTGGTGCGGCGTCCACGAAAACTGGCTGAACAGCAGCTCACCCTGTCCGGCGATCGTGGTTTCTCCGTTGGTCGGCAGTGAAGCCAGAAAGTGCAGCGATGAGTTGTATGTGTTGTGATGCCCGTGAATTCGGCGAATGCCGCTGAGTCCGACGCCGATCATGTCGTTGACACTGCCGCCGTCCTGAACGAAACCGATGTCCGCGTTCACGGTGTAGTGTTCGAAGTCACTTTCCGTGAACAGACCCACGATTCTGGCCCCGGAATCGACCTGGTTGCCGAACGTGTCGGCCGGAGACGCGGGGTTGAAGACGGTGCGGCTGATCTGGTCCCAGGCATAAACAAACGTCGCTCGCATGTTCAGATTGCCGTTGCCGTTCAGCGTGTTCTTGGTGATCGTCACAGCGTCGATCTTGTCTTCGTTCAGCAGCAGCCCCTGCTGAAACAGCATCGGCTGACGTCCGACGGAAAAGCCATAGTCGAGCGTTCCGTGATCGTAGGGGTCCAGGTTCGGGAAGATTTCGCCGAAGTCTCCTTCAAAGAACAACGTCTGAATGTTGCCGTTCAGCGCGTTGGTGAAGTCACCGTTGCGGAGGTCAACTGTGGTGAACTTGCGGCCGGAACCGGCGTCTTCGTCCAGCGGCCTGATTCCCAGAACCAGTCGTTCCGTTCCGGACAGGTTCAACTGGCCGAACAGGTCCAGCCGATTCGCCCATTCCAGCACGCGACGGTTGCTGCCGTTGCCGCCGTCAAAGTAGGAGACGCCCGTGCGGAAGTTGCCGAAGACCCACAACGCAGGCCGCCAGATCGCTCCGGTCGGTGTGCAGATTCCCTGGCTCAGAAATCCCGGTCCCAGAAAGTCTTCATTGGCTTCCAGCAGCAGCGGCGGCCGACAGGGAACGGGCTGCAATCCGATCGGGTTGGGATTCAGATGTGTATGCGGCTCAACGTGTTCTGAGCCAAGGACGTTTTCCAGACCGTGAGCGAAGTGATCGCTGGGGGCGGCGATGGCTTCCAGAAACTGCTCCGTCAGACTGCCGAATGCTCCTTCTTCGCCTTCAGGAACGCACGGGTTGTACTGCACGTTGGGAGCGAACGGGCTTTCGCAGTTGCCGTAAGCGCGATTCGCGTAGGCCCCGGAATAATTGGATTCCATGGGATCCAGACCCAGATCGTCGAAGGGATCTGACGGAGGGGCTTCCTTCTCGCTGTCGGCGGCATCTTCTTCCTGATAAGCGGTCATCGCGGCATCCGACATTCGAAAGCGGCCGACCAGACTTGACTTCAGCGACGCGCGTGCGGCACTGGCTTTGGCCGCCACCTGCCGGATCGGTTTGGCGATCGCGTCGGTCGGCTGGTCGAACCCCAGAATCGTATACGGCCCCGGATCTTCATCCGGTGCCTGAGCGACCGACGGAGCGGTGGCGCTGCCAAACATCAGCAGCGACAGAATCGCGGCACCGCAGGTTTTTCGATCCGCAGAGAAGAGATTTACGCCCATGACAGTTTCCGTCCTCAACTCGTGCCAGGCCCGCGCGGCGTGGCGAACATCCATGATCCCGCCGCGTTCAATCACTCAGACGATGCATTGTTGACAGGCGAACGGCAGGGAAGCCGGGCGCCGATCCTGATTTCCTGTTCCGTGGCTGCAGCGCTGCATCGGCTGATGAGCGCAAACTGACTGTTACTTCACCCAGATCCGTTCCGCGGTTTCGTGCAGAATCAGATGCCCGTCGACGACGCCTTTCGCGATCGCCTTGGCGCTCATGCCATAGTCGAACCCGATGTCGGAGATTTCCTGGACCAGGTTGATCGGGACCATGCCGGCAATCATCTGCACGCGGACGGTGTAGCATCCGGGACCGGGAACCTGCTTTCCGGACAGTTCGTAGTGAGCCAGGCGTGACCCTTCCGCTTCAATGTTCTGCTTGTGTTTTCGTGCTCCGATCGGACGCCCCAGAACCGTGAACGGCCGTGTTTCCGGACGAATGTAGGGAAGCGGGTCCAGCGAGAACGGCACGTTCAGAATCTGTTCGCGTTCTCCGCCGCGGATGTTGCGGGTGATGAACCGCGACTGCAGCGAAAACAGGTGCTGGTCCACCGGCAGGTGACCGTTATGAACATAGAAGGAGTGGCTGTCGCGAACGTCGCCGTTCGGATCCAGGTCTCCGGACTGGAACACCATTCGTCCGCGGGGATCCCAGACATGGACTCGCAGAAACAACATGCGTTCCGCGTCGAATCCGGTCGGAACACCGTGGCCGGGAGTGCCGTTGGAAACTTTCACGTGAAATTCAATGCGGTCGCGGTCGGCTTCTTCGACTTCCACATGTCCCAGTTTGTAGCCCGCTCGCAGAACCTGCAGCCGCTGCGACGTGTATTCCGCCAGCAGTTCGTACTGGTCCTCAAGAATTCGGCGAGCTTCCTTGCGTTTTTCCGGGTCGTCCCACGGCGGAGGAAAATAGGTGCCTTCCAGGACACTCGCTTCAAACTCGCGAGTTCCCCAGCCGGCCGCGTCGTCGAACACCAGCCACTCACGCATGGTGGCCAGGCCGTTCGTCAGCGGATCGTGTTCATGTTCCTCGCGTATCGCCTTCGGGTTGTGAGGAAACAGGCCGCGATGAATGATGGAATAGTCCGGCCCGGCAATCATGTGGTTCGTGTGTTTTCGCGGCGGTGTCGTCGCGTTTCCGATGACGGCTGCCGGACCATAGTCATAGCCGCATGCCTCGCCGGGAACCTTCCCCATGTGGCAGTCCTGGCAGTTGTGGCCCAGCACCTGAGCGGACGGAGAGTTCTTGAATTCGCTGAACGCGTCTTCCAGTCGAAAGCCGTTGGGTGCGAACACGTCATGACAGGCTCCGCAGAAGCCGGAGGTTGTCATCTGGAAAAAGCGAAATGACTTCGAGTGAATGTCGCGTCCGCGCACATCCGGAGCGGGAGACGATTTCAGCACGCCATAGCGGTCCGGGTTCGCCAGCACGTCGTTCAGCACCGAACTTCCGATCGGACCGTAGACGGCCTGGTGCAGATTTCCGGAAACCAGCGCCAGTCGGCCGGCTCCCTTACCCCACGACTGATTGACGCGGTGGCAGACCACGCAGGTGACACCTTCGCGGGACGACGGAGGCCGGTTGACGTTGGAGATGTTGATCGGTTCATTCAGTGCCATTCCCACCGGGGTGTGACAGCGAATGCAGAAGTCGGCCAGCGTGCCGTTGTTGAGCTTGTTCAGCTTGTTGGACATCGCGTTGAACACAGGACTCAACTGTGCGTAGGCGTGAGGCGAAACGGACCATTCGCGATAGTGCTGCGGATGGCAGGTGGCACATTTGGCCGCGGACGGAAAGCAGTCGTTTTCAAACACGGCGGCGTGAGCCTGGTCGATGGCCTGCCTCAGAACCGCCTGTTCGTCCGATTCCACGTCGCTGCCGCTGCCTTCATCGGCGTCAGCGTCGTCCGCTTCGGGCTCGTCTTCGTCGACCAGGCGCGGGGTCGAATTCAGTGACGCGGGACGAACGCCGGCCGGTCCGGTCGCGACTCCCTCGCCAGCACGGGCAGTCGACGGCGACAACGTCGGCACCAGCATCATTCCGACGGCAGCGCCGGCAAGTCCGGCACGAATTGCCGACTTGAATGATTTCCTGAAGATTGCTGTCCAAGCTGTCATAATTTCCATCCCTGGATCTGACCGGCCCGAAGATTCGTGTGAACAGGAGACAGCCTGCCCCTGTTAGAAGCGCGTTCCATCTGGATATCGGATAGCGGCAGGGCCGAAAGTGCCTGGAATACCGAAATTCGCGGCGGTCTCGTATTGGTGAACAGAATCGGCCGTAATAGCTTTCCCAACTATCACGCATCTTCTGCGCGTAGCGATCCGGCTGCGGCGAACAGAACCGACAGTTCCACAGACCGTTGACTTCTGTCAGACTGGACGGTTTGATCTCAATGGATCGCTAAATGGCCGGTCGGCGCGGCATTTTCCACCGAACAGACTTCCGTGTGACCGCAGGGTTTTCCACTATACGAACGCAGACAGAACGCGGTTCCCGGGACTCCGTTTCTTTCTGTCAGGCGGTCGTCGGGCATTGAATCCACTCCGCCAGTCGCGTGGTTCCCGAAGGCGACTCAGCGAGCAACGACTTACGGCCGGCCGTTCGCTCAACTGTCACTTCCGCCGCAAAAGATCGCCGATGCTTCGCATCCAAATTGAAAACGACCGGCAAAGTGAATCGTTTGAAGTCGGCCCCGGATACACCGTTCTGCTCGGACGGCGAGTGGACGATTCCGAGGGCGTGAAAGCCGTCCGACTGATTGACGAATTCTGCTCCCGGCTGCAGATGCGTCTGTCCCAGGAAAACGACGGCAGGCTGCTGATCGAAAATCTCAGCAGCCGCGTTCCGCTCTTGCTGGATTCCGGCCGAACGGTAACTCCGCAGGGGCGGTTATCGATCAAGACTCCGCTGGAAATGACGGTGGGAGCCACACGGCTGCACGTTGACGTGGAAGTCAGCGGCGGGCTGAGCGGCACGATCATGCTCGACGAACACCTGCAGGGGGATCGCCTGCGTATCGTTGGCCGCGACCCCCGGTCAGCAACCCGCTATCTGAGAATCCGGCGGGAAGCGACCGGTACGTTCAACGTCGACAACCTGATCGAATGGTTCGAAGCCCTGGTTTCGGTGCAGCGGTCGGCAGCAGGGTCCGCCGGCTTTTATCGTGAAATTGCCGATGCCATGGTGCAACTGATGGGGCTTGACTACGGAGTCGTGTTGCTTCGGGAAAACGGCGACTGGAAGCTGCAGGCCGTCAGCGGAGTCCGCGAAGATCAGGCGGAATACAGCAGCACGATCGTGCAGCAGGTCTGCGAACAGGTGCGGACGTTCTATGAACCGCTGGACGACCTGGGTGCCGTGCAGAGCCTGATGTCGCTGACCGCGGTCGTGGCATCGCCGATTCTGGCGACAGACGATTCCGTGCTGGGCGTGCTGTACGGCGCACGGCTGTTCGATGCCACGCGCGCCGTTGGAGGATCGACGGATCTGAACAAGATCGGTATCTCCGAAGTTGAGGCTCAGTTGGTTCAGCTACTGGCTGCGTCCGCGGCGACCGGCCTGGCTCGCGCGAAAAAGGAAAGCGAAGCCGCTCGCCTGCAGGTTCAGTTCGAAGACTTCTGCTCCGCCGAAATCGTTCGCGAGCTGCAGAACAATCCCCGCGTGCTGGAAGCTTCGGAAAGGGAAATCACCGTCCTGTTCTGCGACGTTCGCGGCTTCACCAGACTTTCCGAACGGCTGGACCCGAAGCTGACCTACGAAATCATGTCCGGCGTAATGGACGGTGTCGTGGAATCCGTCATGAGCTCCAGCGGTGTCATCATCGACTTCTACGGCGATGGTGCCGCCGCGATGTGGAACGCTCCGCTGGACCAGCCAAATCACCACCGCCTGGCTCTGGAGTGTGCCGGCCGAATTCAGCAGCGACTGTGCGAACTGAACCGGAAATGGGCATCGAAAGTCGACGTGACACTGCGGATCGGCATCGGCATTCACACCGGCAAGGCACTGGTCGGCAACGTCGGTGGCACGCGGCGAGTCAAGTACGGGCCCCGCGGTTCAACCGTCAACCTGACCAGCAGAATCGAAGGGCTGACGAAGCAACTGGGCGCCGACGTGCTGCTGTCGGGGCAGACGATGGACCGCTTCGACATCCCGCGACCGCCCGCCAGAAGGCTGGGACGCTTCCAGGTGGCCGGACTTGAATGTCCGGTGGAACTTTTCGAATGCTTTGCACCGGACAGCGTGATTCATTCGGAACGCAACATTCGCCTGTTCGAAGATGCCGTGAAGCAGTTCGAATGCGGCCGCCTCGACGTCGCAGCGGACATTCTGAACGAACTGACGGCGTCGCTTCCCAAGGGTGCGACCGACGGTCCCGCGAAGTTTCTGCTGACGGAGATCGCGCGACGAAAGGAGGCTCCCCCAACCGAACACACCCAGTTCATCCGGCTCAGCACGAAATAGAGCAGCGTGGAGCAGGTTCGAATGGACGGCGACGATTTTCGATCCGCGGAGCAAAACCCGTATCGGGCTCCAGCAAGCACCGGTGTTGCCGAAACGCGAGACATAACGCAGCCCACCGCCGTCACCGTCTTCGGTATTCTGAATCTGCTGTACGGCCTGATGGGACTCTGCGGCGCCGGCTTCGGAACGTTCGCATTGTTCTTCACCAACTCGTTTCAGCCGCCAGGAGCACCGCCGAATCCGGCGGTCGACAGCAGCGGACTCGGAGTCTCGGCATCGTCCGATCCGAGCACCGACCGAAGTCTTTGGAGTGCTGCGACTTGTCGCCGCTTTCCTTTTCACCGAATCGGCGGCATCACGTGAATTGAACGACAGATCGAAATTCGGGAGTGCCTCGAAAGCGAAAGCGATGCTGAAACATCGGACTCAAAAGCGTCACTTTTCAGGCCGCCGGCAGATGGCGACTTCGCCGGGCGGAATCGGAGTGACCGTAACCAGCGGCGTCGTACGACAATCCTGCTTTGTAGTGGTGGAATCTGCGGGCTTTTGAGATACTCCGGTTCTCACCCGCCTTTCCTCGAAGTTCCCATGCATCGACGAGGACCTGCCTGATGCTGACGATTCCCGGAAGACCTGATCGCTGCCGTTCCTTTTGCGACGGCGTCACACGTCGAAATTTTCTGAAGGTCGGCGGACTCGGCGCCGGACTGTCGCTCGCCAATCTGATGGAACTCGAAGCGAAGGCGGGGATTCGCGGGTCGGACAAAGCCATCATCATGATCTATCTGGTCGGCGGTCCTCCCCATCAGGATATGTTCGACCTGAAGCCGAATGCTCCGGCGGAATACGCTGGCGAGTTCCGTCCGATTCCGACAAATGTGCCGGGAATTGAAATCTGCGAACACATGCCGCGGCTGGCGAAAATGATGGATCGGATGACGGTTATCCGGTCCATCTGCGACGCTCAGCCCGAACACGACGCCTATCAGAGCTTCACGGGTCGCGACCAGCGAGTACAGGTTCCCGGCGGCGGCTGGCCGACGTTCGGAGCATCCGCGGCAAAGCTCGTCGGACCGATCAAATCCAGCGTGCCGCCCTACGTCAGTCTTTGCTACACAACGACTCACGGCCCGTACAACGAACCCGGACCGGGGTTTCTGGGACCGTCGTACTCCGCGTTTCGACCGATGGGACCGACGCGGCACGACATGGTTCTGAACGGCATTACTCACGATCGTCTGGACGACCGCCGCTCGCTGCTGTCCGCGCTGGACAGGTGCCGTCGCGACATTGACGCCAGCGGCATGATGACGGGCATGGACACGTTTACCGAACAGGCGATGGGAGTGCTGACATCGTCCCGACTGGCCGAAGCACTCGACCTGTCCCGCGAAGACCCGCAGGTTCGCGAACGCTACGGAACCGGCGATCCGACGATCCACATCGACGAAAACGGAGCGCCGCGAGTACCGCAAAGTTTCCTGACGGCACGACGGCTGATCGAAGCGGGAGCACGGATCGTGACCGTCAATTACAGCAAGTGGGACTGGCACGGCGGCTCCTACGGAACCATCTTCAACCGTCAGCGCGAAGATCTGCCGGCTTTCGACAAGGCTCTGTCCGCGCTGCTGGATGATCTGCACGACCGCGGCCTGGATAAGCACGTCACCGTCGGCATCTGGGGCGAATTCGGCCGCACACCGAAAGTCAACAGCCAGGTCGGCCGCGACCACTGGCCGACGGTGTCGTTTGCCCTGCTGGCCGGTGGCGGCATGAGAAACGGTCAGGTAATCGGAGCCACGGATCGACTGGCCGCGGAACCGATCGAACGGCCGGTGACGTTCGGCGAACTGTTTGCCACGATGTACCACAACCTGGGCATCGATGTCGAAACCGCAACGGTGACCGATCTGCAGGGCCGTCCGCAATACCTGGTTCCCGACGGAGCCCGGCCGCTGCCGGAACTGGTCTGATCGCGGCGGACATTTCGAGCTGTTCGCGTGAGATCGCGGCGCGGAACTGTGATTGGCGGTTTTCTGATCGCGCCGCTACCCCACGATCTCGCGGCGGTGGTTGACGTAGTCCCAGATCACATAGCGGTCCAGGTCGCGGCCGGCCGTAAAGAACACTCGCCCGCCCGTGCCTTCCGCCAGGCGGTGAGCGAACTGCACGTCTTCGTGCGACTGTGACCAACTGGGAAGCAGGAACACGTTGATCGTGATTCCTTCGCGAGTACACAGCATGCCTTCCCGCATCGTCGCGATTTCCGTGCGGGGATCGGGCGGATACAGCATGAACAGTTCGCTTCCTTCAAAGTGAGCGGTCGGCAGTCCGTCCGTAATCAGGATGATCTGGCGATTGGGCGTGTCCTGCAGCGACAGAAACTGACGCGACATCTGCAGTCCGTGCTGGATGTTCGTGAAGTGGGGAGGAATGTGATATTCGCTGGCCGCTTCATTGCTCATGTCGGCATGCAGTTTCACGACAGGATTGTTCAGCGTGGGAATCTTCGGCATCAGAGAAATCACGTCGCCTGGCGGCACGGGTCTGGCAAACGTGGCCATTTCCAGAAACCGCAGAAAGTCACCCGGATATTCGGTTGTGATCAGACCGTTCAGCGCCAGGGCCATCCGTTTGACGTTGACGTACTGTCCGTCGTAGCGCATCGAGCCGCTCATGTCCATCACAACGACCGTTGCACATTTGGGGTTGTTGCGGGTCTTGTGGATTTCGATGTCGTCCTGACGCAGCCGGATTGGTCGTTCATCGCGCTGACGCAGCATGGCGTTGATCATCGTCTGAGGAATATCCATCTGCGCGACGGAATCGCCGAATTCGTAGGGCTTCGTCTTCTGCGTTTCGACAGCTCCCTCACCATCGATCGGTCCCTGATGGCGACCGGAACGTGACGCTTCCATGTTGCTGAAGATTCGATCCAGCAGCTTTCCCTGAAACAGCTTGTACGCTTTTGGCGAAAGATGAACTTTGCCGGATTTGTCCGTGACACCCTGGCCTTCCATCAGGTCCTTCAGATACTGCTGGACCTGTTCCTGAAACTTCCGCAGGTTTTCAACCGCCTCCGGATCAGTGAACTCCGAAAGTTCCTGAAGATCGATGACGGCCAGTTGAGCGGTCTCGCCGGCATCTTCGAGCTGTTTCAGAAGTTCGTCGATGGTTTTCAGTTCGTCCAGGACCTCAATGGCCCGAGGAACGGACATCGATTCCCGGCCGGTGAATTCGTACGCGGAGGCAAGGTGGTCGACCTGATACTTCTGACCAAGAGTTTCCATCAGCCTTAGCAGTTGTGAGGCGAAACGCGGGTCGGACCGTTCCGCCTGGTACCAGAGGTGCTCAAGCTGGTAAATCTGTTCGTCGCTGACGGCGCGCTGAAAGGTCTTATTCAGCTTGCCCGACGGTCGCGCGGCGCGAGCGGCCTCGGCGAACTGCCTGGCTGCGGACTTTCGGGCGGCTTTCGTTTCGTACTTCTCCAGAATCCGCCGCTTGCGTTCTTCAAGCATTGCGATCAACTGCTCCAGCGACGGACCCAGGCCGGCAAACTGAGCGGGATCAAGCCGAATGGCGTTGGCGAGTTCTTCTTCGGAAAGTTCCCGCATCGAACCCCAGTGCAGCAGGTGTTCAAAAACGGGCGACACGACATCCGGCGGCGGCTGGCTGGGAGACGGAAACTTCGCCGGATCGTATTTCTGGTAGGTGTGGATCACTCCGCCACGATGCGGGTTGCTGCTGCGGTCGGTCATGAGCGATCAGGCCTGTGTGTGAATTGGGAAGGCAGACGATCAACGCCAGCCTGGAATCAGAAAAGTTGCGGTCTGTGCTGTCCCGTTGGTTACGAAGCATTCCGCGATCCGCCGCCGGACCGTGCAGTGATCTCCGACACCAGTTTTCCAGGACGACCACATGGGATTATACGCACCCGACCGTTGCCGACGTCACTCGAACTGCGAAAGCCGCGGTGCCGGAGGTCCGGTTCCTGCCTGCCGCGGCTTTTCATCGGCGGCGACTCCGGGGACGAATTCCGCTGTGCCGGCACGCGTCCATCGCCACGGCAAGCACGATCTGCGCCTGCACCGCCCGCCGCGATTCTTCGTGCGATCCATCGGAATTCCGTCGCCTGAAAAAATGTGCTACTGTTTTCCGCGTCATGTTGACAGTCTGATTCGGCGAGCATCAGCGAGTTCGCGTTTTGGAAAATGCATTTTTCGGAATGAAGGGCAGGAACCGTGTCAGAAGTGCTGGAAAGTTTCGAACTGGAATGGCACGGGAACACAGTTGTTGTGATCCCGGCGTCGAACGTCGAATCGCTGCAGTGGGATCTCGTCGAACAGGCGGCCGACGTCATTATGGAGCCGCTGGTTGCCCAGGACGTCCCGATGGTCGTTGTGGACCTGACGCGAGTCGGGTATTTCGGTTCGGTCTTCCTGGCTTTGCTGCTGCGGTGCCATAAGTTCGTCAAGAAACGCGGCGGCGAGCTGGTTCTGTGCGGAGCGAACGAAATGGCCCGCGAACTGCTCAAGATCACCGCGCTCGACACCATCTGGGCCATCTACGAAACTCGCCCCGAAGCCCTGCAGGCGATCGACAGTTAGAGCCATGTCGATTGCATCCTGATGTGTGCCACTGGCTGTGCCAGTGTCTTCAGGGCTGGTGGGCACTGGCAAAGCCAGTGGCACACATCCCATCGATTCATTCCTGAGTCGCCGCATGGAGGCCACAAGACCATTGGACGAGAAACGACAACATCTCCGCCATCCTCACGCGTCCGAAACGGAAGTCATCGAACACGTCACGGAGCTTCGGCAGCACTCGGAGCTGATCGACGAAATCAAAGCGACCGCGGACAAGCTGGCCGCGGACGGAGCGGCTCGAGGCGATCTGAAGATTCTCAGCCGCGCCCTGCGCGAGCTGCGATATGCGTTCAAGGTGTTTTCACCCTATCGCAGAGACCGCAAGGTCACCGTGTTCGGGTCCGCACGAACAGAGCGTGATGCGGCGTCATGGCAGCAGGCCGAACAATATGGCCGGCGAATGGCCAGTGAAGGCTGGATGGTTGTCACGGGAGCCGGCAGCGGAATCATGGAAGCCGCTCACGTCGGCAGCGGCCGCAGGATGGCGATGGGGCTGAATATTCTGCTGCCCTTCGAACAGGAAGCCAATCCCGTCATCGCCGGTGATTCGAAGCTGGTGAACCTGAAATACTTTTTCACTCGCAAGCTGCTGTTCGTCAAGGAAGTCCACGCCATCGTCTGCTGCCCCGGCGGTTTCGGCACGCAGGACGAAGCCTTTGAATCGCTGACTCTGGTGCAGACCGGAAAACGAGACCTCATGCCGATCGTCATGCTGGACGAACCCGGCGGCACTTACTGGTCTCGCTGGCGTGACTACATCAAGACGGAATTGCTGGACAAGGGCATGCTGTCGCCCAGCGATATGTCGCTGTTCAAAGTCACCGACGACGTGGAAGAAGCCGTTGACGAAGTTATCGGGTTTTACAGCGTCTACAACAGCATGCGATTTGTGCGTGACCGGCTGGTTCTTCGCCTGCACGTTGAACCGCCGGACGAAATGATCGAACGCCTGAACGACGAATTCGCCGACGTCGTGGCATCCGGCAGGATTGAGAAAGCGGACGTTCACCGTCTGGAAGCCGACGATGAACACCTGTGCGAACTCCCGCGCATCTCCTTCGTCTTCAACCGCAAAGCTGTCAGCCGCCTGAGAGAAATGGTCGACCTGCTGAACAGCGAATTGGAACACTGAACGTTGCAGTGCCCATCAACACCGCTGACCTTCGGCCGGGAGGCGAGCAATGTGGAACCACCCCTCTCAGCGCAGCGGCAGGGAGAAGTCGCACAAGTGGAGCGATGTGCGGAAGCGGGTTCTGCGCACAGATCGCTGGCAACAGGCGAGTTGCGCGGACACCGTAAACGCGTCAAGCGGCTGAACGCCGCTTCGGCGTGGACGTGCTGCGCAGGCGGATGCAGAAATGGAACGCGAGCGGAAAAACGGAACCGCATTGCGTTTGAGAGATCCGCTATGCCGACTCGTCTTCCCAGGTCGATTCGCCAGCAGCGATCTTCAGGCCCAACTCCGTGAACGCCTGCTGGCGTTTCCATGCATTTTCGGGATCATCCAGGGCAGCGATGGAAACGCCTCCATTCACCGCCACTCCTGTCAGATGTTCGGGAGCCGGAACGGGCGGCGCCTCAGGCGGAGCCATGCTTCCATCGGACCAGAACGCTGCCACACCCGCCCAGGACGCCGGCGTACTCATCTCAAGTTCTTCGGCAAGCTGATAGGCAAAGCGGCGTGTTTCCACTGATGGTTCTTTGACCCATTTTTCAGCGGCTGCCAGCATGGGGCCATCGGCGTCCGACTTGATGCATTCGGACTGCCGTACGCATTCGATCAGCCACCAGACCGCGCATCGTTTCGGCAGCGCGCTGGCAAGAAATGTCAGTGACGCGGTCGGTTCCTGAGTGTTCAGAAGTCTCTGCGTGAATTCTTCCGGCGGTTCGCCTTCGTCCGGCATGAAGGGCAGCGCATCCGGCGGCACCTTAAAGCGTTCGATGATCTCGGCGGCCGTTTCGCCGGTAAAGCCGCGGATCTGATTCAGGTGCTCACCAGGTTCCGGTTCCGCCTCCGCCACGGCTACAGCGGCAGGAGCGGGAGCGTGAGCCCCTTCGACGAAGGTCGCGTGTTTTTCTGAACCACCGGGCTGCGTCTTCTTTGGCCGCAGAATGGGCTCCGCAGGGTGATCGTGTACGGGTCCGGATTCCGGCAACTCACCGCCCGCTGCAGACGGAACTTCCGCGCCGACGATCGAGGGCCCTTCCGTTGACCATTCCACGGCGAATTCGGTGCCGCCGCATCGGATAACATCCGACGCTGAGACCTCCGCGGTTTCAATCGGCTTCTCATTCAGACGCGTGCCGTTCGTGCTTCCCAGGTCTTTGATGACGCAGGTGTCGTCCCGCAGTTCCACGGAAGCATGCCGGCTGGACATCTGCAGATCTTCGGGGAAGTTCAGATCGCAGACATCCGTTCGGCCGATCGTCACAGGTTCTCCGGGGACGAGCACCGCGACATCCCGGAAGCGATCACCGTCTTTGACTTTCAGAAACACGGGCATGCTGCGATTCCTTGACTGCTGCAGATTGTTATCAGTTGATCTTGACCAGGCCGCCTTTGACAGCATTCATTCCGCCAGCCTCAAACGTCGCCATGGCACTACCTTTGGCCTTCAACTGGACGGATGCGTTGATATCGATCTCGATCGACCTCATTGTGATTTTCGCAGGTTCCAGCTTGATGCTGCTGGCTCCGCACTTGAGTTCGATGGACTTCATGGCCGTCTGTGTAGACTTGCCCATGTTAATCTTCTGAGTCAGATTGCCCATCTTCAGTGTGATGGTCATATCGCCCTTGTCGAGCGTTGTCGTGCTGTTGCCGGATTTGATGTTCAGCGTGTCGTTGCCCGTTTCGATCGTGACCGTGCGGTCCTTGTAAATGTCTACGGTCTGGCTGCCGGCCTTGCATCCGGCCTTACCGACCTTCAGATTCTGGTCGTTGTAGATTTCAATGTCCTGATTGCCGTCTTCCTTGTCATCGAAGCCGACTTTTCGGGTTTCGTTGTTTTCAACGACGGTGTCCAGGTTCCGTTCCGCGTGCATGTAGATCTGCTCCGCGCCCTTCTTGTCCTCAAAGCGGATCTCGTTGAAGTTGGCCGCAGCGCCGCCCTTTGAGCTGCGGGACTTGATACCGGACTGAGTCTTGTTGTCCGGCAAACCGTACGGCGGCATCTGTTCGGCGTTGTAAACGGATGCCATCACGACCGGCCGGTCGGGGTCGCCTTCCAGAAAGTCCACCAGGACTTCCTGACCGATTCGTGGAATGTGCACCATCCCCCACTGTTCACCGGCCCACGGTGTGGCCACGCGAACCCAGCAACTGCTCTTGTCGTCCTTCGCGCCGTAGCGATCCCAGTGGAATTGAACTTTGATGCGTCCGTATTCATCCGTGTAGATTTCCTCACCACTGGGTCCGACAACCACTGCCGAATGCAGACCGAACACGCGTGGTTTCTGAGTTCCTCCCGCAGGTCGAAACACGACATTGTCCGGCATTGCCTTGAAGTTGTTGTGATAGACGTTTTCGTCGTGCGCGACGCCGGACACGTAGCTGCCGCCTAGGCTGGCGTGGTGCTGCACAACGGTCAGATACCACTTGCTTCCCGCTTCCGCGGAATTGTGATGCTTTGTGACGGTGAATCGTCCGCCGGGAGAAAATGATCGGCGATCGCTCGAGCAGGTGATCGTTTCGTAGGCGGATTCTTCCTGCTCCATCCGCAGCTTGACCAGAGCTTCACCACCGCCGAAGCTGCCATAGTGCCCGGCGTAGGGATAGTCGAAGAATTCCCGTTTCGAGTTGTCCTTCACCGACACCAGCCCGTTTGTCTGCTTCAACTGCGAAGACGACGGGTTTTCGAAGTCATAGTGCGTGTGTGCCCACTTGCCGGACACGTACTCGTAGTCGTGGCTCCACGAACTCAACTGATCGGTGATCTCGGGCGCGGACAGGTTCGAAAGCAACTGCACTTCGCTTTCCGGGCAGTCATAGACGCCGTTGACGTGGTCCGTCATGACCAGTTTGTGCTTCCCTTTTTCGTGCTTGAAGTAGTAGAAGATCCCTTCTTCGGCCAGCAGGCGAGTCACGAAGTCAAAATGAGTTTCACGATACTGTACGCAGTAGGTGCGTACTTCCGGAGGGCGTTTCAGGTCGAACATGAAGTCAGAAAAACCCAGCTCCTGCAGCACGTTCGTCACGATCGTCTGAACGTCCATTTCGGAGAACACCTTGCAGTCGGAACTGCGAGTCAGAAACCACAGCCACGGCACCACGTGAGCCTTGTAGATATGCAGGCGGTCTCCCTGGCCGTTGTAGCTGAAGGAATTCACGACGCCGTTGAACCAGCGTTCCGTGCCCTCCGCGTCGCGAACCTGGAAGTCGATCGCGTGCCCGACGATATCAGCGGCCTTGTGTCCGCCGATGGGAGACAGCATGTCGAGCGAGAAACTGAACAGGCCGGACATGCGTTCTTCGCCGGAGAACGCGTTCAGCAACAGCGCGTCTTTTCCCAACGGAGTTTCAACGCTGATCGGACGATCGTCCTGTGTGTAGGTGGCCATGTGTCGATTCCTGCTACTGTCCTGATAAACCGTTAGCGGTGTTCAATGCGACGAATTCGTATGCGGCACGATGACGAATGTACAGTGACCCGGCGATTCGATGATCCGGGCCGGTCGAACGACATCAGCACTGTCGTACGACTTGTGCGGGCACAAAAAACGCCGCAGCCCCGCGTACGATACGAGGTCTGAGTCGATCCCGTAACGCAGAAGAGCCACAGCGTGTCAAAAAACCGGCGACGTGGAAATGTTCTTCCGCAGTTGCTTTGCTGCCGAAACGGGAACATGCAGACTCCCGGCACGAGGTTGCGGGAACCGGTTGCCCCGGCACGTCCATGAGATCGCCGTCCCGCGCCCTCGTGAGGCGTGCCAGCGGCAATCCTCCGCGCCCCTGGCGAACCGAGGAACGCGGCGTTGCACAACTTCCCGGCAGCGTTCTAGCTTTTTCCGGCGCCCGGATTGTACTTACCGGGCACGCTGCCGACCGGCTTGCCCGTCTTTGGATCGATTGTGACGTACGTCCACTCGACTTCCGTGTAGCCCAGCGTGATTTCCTCGCTCGGCAGCGGATCGCCCGACGAATTACCGTGGAACCCGTAGGTGCTGACAATCACGTTCTTCAGCAGGTACTTCAGGTACGGTTCCTGCTTATTACCGACGGTTGAGCAGAAATGAATTTCCACTTCCGGATAGAACGTCCCGTTGGCACAGGCTTCCTGCAGCTTGGTCGAGGACTTGTCCAGTTCCCGAACGATGGCAATGTCACCCAGAGTCGTTTCCCCTTTGGTGCGCTGGTGGTCTTTCGCGCCTTCGGGGATCGACCGGTAAATCGGCGAACTCATTGACTGAATGATGATCCAGTCCTTGTGGCCGGAGTCCGTCGCTTCTCCTTTGACATCGCCAAGTTTCAGATACGCGGGCATTTCAGCTCTCCCTCAGTTTTCGTTGATTCGGATACGCAGGCGTTGCATTCACTTCCTGTCCGCTCGAACGGCCATTTCCGTCGAACGTACCGGTATTTTCCGCGATCGCGTCGGGCGGTTGCGTGGAATTAAGCAGAAAACACGAAAAGTGACCGCTGCCTGAACATGGTCGCGCGGCACGCGCCTGCGAATGCGGGTGGACGCAGCGAATGACGGACGCAGGCGACCGCTGCACCACGAATCCTCGCCGGCTATTCTGTGGCGATGGCGTCTTCACACAGATCCTGCGGACAGGCCTGAAACCAGACCCGCACAAGGTCGGGCAGGCTGCCGGCTCCGAGTTTCTTCGAGAGGCGGCTTCTGTGTTTTTCCACTGTCTTCGCGCTGATCCGCAGCTCATACGCGATCGACTTGTTGGGCAGTCCGGCGACCACCAGCCTCAATACATCGAACTCCCGGGCGGAAAGCTGTTCCAGGCGGCTGATGGCCTGAGTTTGAACCTTCAGAAGCAGAGGAATACTGATTTCCGGCGGAGGACTCAGCAATGTTGTGTTGCCGGTTTCCCCTGCTTCTGCCGACGCTGTTTCCGTCCAGTCATTTACCGTGCTCACCTGGCCCTGTCCTTTCTTTGTACTCTGTCATTCCGGAAACCCACACGGGCAGACTTCTGAGTCTGCGTGCTCACCCGGTTAGCCGTTCGGCGAGTCTAGGGCGGCGCAGGTGTACATGCATGACGGGTTTCCGACATGGCGTTCCGATTCGCCGCGATCAGCGCGAAGGCGGCTTCGGACGAGGAAACCGGTCAGGTCAGTCGTCGTTCGTTCGCCAGCGATGCAATCGCGGAAGCCGGGCGTCCTCCACGTCAAGCCCCGCGACCTGCACGATTCGAGCGGCGTCCGCGATGGAGTTGATGTTCAGCTTGCGAGCGATATCCGACCGATATCGCTCCACAGTTCGCTGAGCCACGCCAAGTTGGCGAGCCACCGTCTTCTGAGGTACACCGTGGCCGATCAGGGCCAGAACTTCCAGTTCCCGCCGTGTCAGCGAATCGAGCGGACCAAGGTCCACAAGCTGTGAATCGATCAACTGGTACTGCCGGTCGTCCGCGACTTCCTCCAGCGACTGCCGCGTGACGGCCAGCACGCGGGGCTTGCGGTCTTCGACGGGCTGCATCGGCCAGATCATGGCTTCCGTGTGGCGTCCGCCGCGAATATGGCGGATGACGACGGGTTTGCCGGAATCCACCACTGTGCGAATCGCGGGCATTCGTTCGGCGGCGAACTCCGGTCCCTCGATTTCTTCGATCGTCATGCCGACCGGATTGAAATTGTCGCCATAGTAAATCTGGCGAGACTGTTCGTTGCAGAACAGAACCAGTCCGTCGACATCAATGATCAGAATGCCGACTCCGGGCTGGCTCTTCAGAATCAACCAAAACTCGTCATGCATGGCGGGCGATTCCGGCCGCGAAAATTACCACGTCTCCACAAGCTGTCCGACGTTATCGAACTTCATTGTGCCTTTTACCGGCTTTTGAAGGTACTGAGCCAGCTTTTCGGGGGTTGCCGGGATCCGTTCGTGGTGCCAGTGCGAAAATTCGCCCTTGCCGGCACCCTGCTGCAGTTCGTTGACCATGCGGTTGTGATCGGCCGGCGACATCGTGCGACCGCCTCCCTGAGCGACTCCGGCGCGCGTCGAAGTGCTGCCAAGCGTGTTGTGCGTGCGGCGGAATCCGGACGCCTGTCGCTGGATATCGCCGGGGCTGACGGGCAGACCGCTTTTTGTTTTTGAAAACCGCTGAGTGACTCCGCCGCCGAATTTTCGGTCCACCCGGATCGCTTCGAAGTACTGCTTGCCGCCATCGACAACGCGGCGGATGTAGATGTCGCTGTTTTCCGTCGTCTTCTTAGCGCTGTGTGTGCCGGACTTGATCTGCACAAAGCCCTTCTTCGCCAGTTCGGCCAGCAGCGAATCTTCGGCGACCGGCCCCGGACGTTTTCGAAGCTGCCTTGGATTCTTCAGAGGAGGCAGTTGCATCGCCTGCAGAAAACCGGCCTTCAGGTTGCCGGGCAACGACTGCATGGCTCGCGTGACCGGCCCGGAGACACTGGAGGATCCCTTCAGGAAGCGCCCAAGGTCATCGCGAATCTGCCTCAGTCCATCGGGCAATGATCCGACGGGGACATCATCCAGCAGCGACTTCAGCTTCTTCAGAGCCGGGCGGATTTCATCGGCGAACTTCGCGTCGGACTTCGCCAACTCGATCGCCCGACGGATTGTACGAGAATATTTCGGTATTTTCCCCAGCTTGGCGAAATCCCCCACGTACGGCAGAATGCTGGCGGCGCTCAGCACCGCACCCCACCAATCACCGCGTCCCACGGAAATCAGCGCGTTGGAACCGTCGGCGAACGGAGTGGGTTCGAAGATTCCCACGATGTCGAGCACGAACTGGGTGATATCCAGAACCAGTTCGCGCTTTTCGCTGTCGCCGCTCTGACTGTTTCCGGCGCCCGTGGAAGCGTCTGTTGATGACATGCCGTTACTTCCGAAGCCCTGACCAACAAGATTCGTTCACGAAACAGAATGGCGTCTTCACACCGTTACGTCCGCCATTCTGCAAAACCTATCCCGTGAGTCAGCGGTAATCCGGCAATTTCCCGAAAGCAGTGGTCAGCCGCCTCGCTTCTTCATCCGCACAATCCCATCCCAGTCCGCCGGAGCCGTGCGGTCGTGCTGAGTAATCAGCATGGCCAGATAATCCTGAGCACGATCATCCGCCGGCATTCCGTGCAGGTGCCGCCAGGCCGTCGCCCAGTCGCCGTGAATGAAGCAGTCCAGGCCCTTTTCGAATGCGGCCAGGTGCCGCTCAGTCAGTTGGGGAAGCTGGGATTCCGGCGGCACCAGTTCACTGACAAACAACGACCGGTCCATTCCGTAAGGAAGAACCTGCAGCAGGCGTCGCACACGGCCTTCCGACGGGTCCATGCGTTCACGTACCAGTTGCTCCAGGTGTTCGTCGATCAGGATCGGGACGTGCAGTTCCCGCGTCATGCCTTCCAGCCGGCTGGCGAGATTCACGACGGGGCCGAAGACCGTGACCTTGACCATGTCGCTGGTCCCGATCTTGCCGGCAACGGCGCGTCCGTGAGCGATTCCGATGCTGGTTTCGAAGTCTGCCAGCGGATGACCGTGCTCGGCATGTGCCCGCGCAAACTCTTCGCGAATCGCCAGCGCCGCTCGACAGGCGTTCAGAGGGGCTTCGTCCGACGATATCGGCCAGCCCCAGAACCCCAGAGCCGCGTCTCCCTGAAAGTCGCCGGTGACTCCGCCAAACCTCAAAATCTGGTGCGTCATGACTCCCAGAGCCAGGCTGACACGTTCCAGCAGTCCGGTCAGGTTGTCGGCCTGCTCTTCGGCCCGATGACTAAATCCTCGCAGGTCGCAAAACAAAACGCTGACGTCACATTCGCGGGGTTCCAGCATCGACGTGTCCAGATCTCCGCCCAAAGCCTCCAGCACCGGCGGAGAAAAGAACTGCCGCAGTCCCGACTGCTGACGTTCCAGTTGCCGCTGCCGCAGCAATGAACCGACGATGTCCGCGATGAATTCCGTGAACTTGATGTCGGCGTGCAGTCGCTGTTCGTTTGTCTGAGCACCTTCCACCGGACTGCGTCCCGTGACATAGAACGCTCGATCCAGAGTCACGTCCGGGAACGGCGTGCAGTAGGCCCAGTTGAACCCGGCGTGCTGCGTATAGCGGCTGTCTGTGGCGGCCGATTCGTCCCACACGTGCAGAATCGTTCGCTGCTGATCGATCGCGTTCGTCACCAGCCGCGTGCTTGGCTGAATCGAACCGGCCGCTTCGAATCGCCGCTCCTGATGCAGAACCACCGGCTTTCCGGACGATTCCTTCACGGCAACGATCGCAACGCCTTCGGCATTTCGCACGCCGGCCAGCAGCAGATTCGCCAGCCGCACAAACAGGTCGCGTTCAATCCCCGATTCGCGGATCACTGCCGGCAGGCTGGTCAGAACTTCGATGCGTTTGTCGGCGTCGTCGTAGCGGACTCGCTGCAGTTGCTGCCGGTCAATCGACATCTGCTGAATGGCCGGGCTGCCGGGTGAATCGCTTTGAGTCACCTGCTGCAGTTCGAATCGCGATTCTCCGATCACGAATGACTGGCCCGGCCGCAGCGTGACTTTCTGCACATCGCGACCGTCGACGAACACCGGATTTGACGCCGACTGATGCTGTGTCAGCCGCACACCGTCTTCCGTCGATGCCAGTTGAACGTGGTGGCGGGAGATGCGTTCGTCCCAGGTGGCGGCGATTTCGTTGTCGTCGGATCGACCCAGACCATAGGTTTTGCCGTCGGCCAGCAAGAACTGACGATCCAACTGCCGACCATGATGAAACGCGAGCAACCGGTGCATGACGGCAATTCTACGATTCCTCTGCGCAAACAAGAAAGGCTGCCGCTCGACTGAGCGGCAGCCTTGTTAATGTCTGCCGGAAAACGCTCAATTCCCGTTACTTCGCAGCGCGGGAAAGCTGCCGGATCGTGGCGCCGCTGCGCTTGGCGTAAAGTTCCTTAACGCCGTTGTTCGTCGTCCGGACGCCCACGCGAGTCGGCTTGTTGGTCTGTGGGCAGATCAGCATCACGTTCGACGCGTCGATCGCCAGCTCCAGATGCAGGCGCCCGCCCTGGGGACTCTTCGGGTGGCCTCGACGAACATGCTTGTAGACGCGATTGACGCCTTCGACGATCAGCTTGCCCTTCGCCCGGTCGACGGACAACACGGTGCCCCGCGTTCCCGAATCGTCGCCCGAAATTACCTCGACCGTATCACCCTTGCGGATTTTCATGTCCCTGACTCTTCACCTGAAAAACATCGCGACCGGACTCGGTCCGAAAATTTGAAGCGGGGAAGAATGACGGTTTCCCGTGGCAAAATCAAGGCCGTCGTTAATCGCAGCAACGGGAAACGGCAAGCAGGGCCGCGTCCGGAACGAAAACAGCCCGGACTTCGACAATTCCCCAAGAACCGGCGCGACGTCGCAGCGGCCGTCGTTTCGGGAGGTTTTGGCAGCACACGCAGCGTCCCGGACATTCGGGAGCTGCAATTGTGATCTTTGCTCGAATTCACGACGATGCCGCATCTCACGTTGGAAGCAAATCTCATGGCCACCGTTCAGCAACCGCTAGTGCTTAGCCGTTCCGCTCAATCCGCGTCGGAGCAGGCGATTAGTTTTCTGATGCAGCAGGCTGTCGAGAACGTGGACTGCATCTCGCTGGCTGCGGGCCTTGTCGACGAAGCCACGCTGCCCGCCGACCTGGCGCGAAACACGCTGAACGGACTGCTGACGTCCGACGCGGCGGGACGAAAGGTGCTGCAGTACGGGACGACGCCCGGTCCGGACTTCCTGAGAAAGACATTCCGCAGCTACATCGCACGGCTGGACGAAAACCCCGCCGTCGAAGACGTGCCGCTGGACCGATTCGTTCTGACCACGGGGTCGCAGCAGTTGCTGGCTCTGACGTCTCGGGCATTGTTCGATCCCGGTGACATCTGCCTTGTGGCGGCTCCAACGTATTTCGTTTATCTGGGAGTGCTGGACGGCGTCGGAGCCCGGACCGTGGCGGTCCGCGCGGACGCACAGGGAATGTGCCCGGAAGATCTGGATCGCCAGCTTCAGCAGATCGACGACGAAGGCCAGCTTCATCGAGTCCGGATGGTGTATGTCGTCAGCTACTACGACAACCCGTCGGGAATCAGCGTCAGCGAAGACCGCCGCCCGGAGCTTCTGCGGATCACAAAGAAGTGGTCTCGCGATCATCGCATTCTGCTGCTGGAAGACGCCGCGTATCGTGAACTTCGCTACGACGGGCCGGTGCTGCCCAGCATCTGGTCATTCGACGACGATCACGACACGGTGATTCTGGCTCAAACGTTTTCGAAAAGTTTCTCGCCGGGAGTACGCGTCGGGCTGGGCGTCCTGCCGGAAGACCTGGTCAAGCCGGTCTGCGATCTGAAGGGGAATGAGGATTTCGGGTCTCCGCAACTGAACCAGCAATTGATGTCCAGCGTGCTGCAGTCTCCTGCCTACGATGAGCATCTGAAGCAGGTCACCGGCGGTTATCGCAGAAAACGCGATACGATGCTGAACGCCGCGGACGATTTCTTTTCCGGAATCGAAGGCGTTTCGTGGGTGCATCCTCACGGAGGTCTGTACGTCTGGATGACGCTGCCGAAACACATTGCCACCGGATTTGACAGCGATCTGTTCCAGCGCGCGACGACGGTCGACAAAGTCATGTACGTGCCCGGTGAACTCAGCTACCCGCTGTCGGATGACCGGCCGAATCACCAGATGCGTCTGAGTTTCGGTGTGCAGTCAGAGAAGGGAATCCGCGAAGGCATGAAACGCCTTGCCAGCGCCGTGGCCGCCGTGGATGTCTGATCGCCGGCCGCTGGCAGCCACGCGCGATGCCGAAACCAGGGCCGCGTCCGGCGCCGCTGGTTCGGAAACATTCCGGAACGCCGCGTTTACGGTGCGGTGAAACAATTCACGCTGATGCCACTGATGAACGACGATTGGCGACCCCTGTGTTCCGTCGAAACGCTGCGAATCCGAGCGGCCATGCTGCGCGGAATGCGTCAGTTTTTTCACGACGGAGGATACCTGGAAGTCGAGACTCCCCTGCTTTCCGCGGACATCGTCGTTGACGCCCACCTGGAACCGTTTGAGATTCAAGCCGCTCCGGCGCGGCTGTTTCTGCAGACGTCACCGGAAGCGGGAATGAAGCGTTTGCTGGCGGCCGGCTGCGGGTCGATCTTTCAGATTACCAGGTCGTTTCGCCGCGATGAGTTCGGTCCGCGTCACAATCCGGAATTCACCATCGTCGAATGGTACGGAATCGGCACGTCCGCGAGCGACCAGATGCAGTTCACCGCCGACCTGATCCAGGCCGCCATCGACGAGGCCGCGCTGGATTCAGATGCCGCGGCGCGCCTGACGAAGCCGTTTTCCGTACGGACGTATGAAGACGCGTTTCGCCACGTGGTGCCTGGTTCCGTGCTGGACGCTTCCGTCGAAGACCTGCGGCAGCGCATCGCGGTTGCGGGGCTGCTTCCGAACGTTTCCTGCCTTCCGGACGACAGGGACGACCTGCTGAATCTGTTACTGGCGGAATACGTGGAACCGAAACTCGGAAGCGACAGTCCGCTGTTCCTGACCGACTACCCGGCGTCTCAGGCAGCGCTGGCGGAATTGTCCGACACCGATCATCGCGTGGCGAAACGCTTTGAGCTGTACGTTGGCGGCATCGAACTGTGCAACGGGTATCAGGAACTGACCGACGTTGCCGAACTGCGAAAGCGGGACGAAACGCAGAACGCGAGTCGAACCTGTCACGGAGTTTCTCCACTGCCGGGAGCGGCTCGCCTGATGAACGCCATGCGATACGGGCTGCCGAACTGCTCGGGAGTCGCACTGGGCTTCGATCGTCTGGTGATGGCGGCAACCGGCGCGGCATCGATCCGGGATGTCATCCCGTTTCCGATCGACGTGGCGTGAGTCGTCCTGCCGGTTCGGCGCCGATCACTCACCGGCGACATGGCAGGCGACGGTGATGACCGATCGTTCCGTTTCGACTCGAATCTGCTTCGTCGCCGCATCATGGACACAGCGCAGCGGCGTGTAGGGATGGAAGCCGGACTGTTCGGCGACCAGGTGTCCCGTTCTGCTGTCAACGATCTGCAGTTTCAGTGATCGTTCCCGTCCGGAGCGCGCCGGTCTTGTATCGTCACCAAAGAAGTTCCCGTTCGGCCTGACGCGGTTTCCGGGCCCCGGATCCTCGATCGACCACAGCAGCAACAGGTCGGTGGCATCGCCATAAATCGGAGGCACGACGGCCGGCTGACTCTCGCGACTCCACAGCAGTTGCCGGGTCGTGCTGTCGATGCAAAGCAGGATGCCGAAATCAAGCCGGGGTTCTCTCAGCAGAGGCGTGGCCGAAATTCCGGGATCGATGTTTCGAAAGTTGCGCAGCAGCACGTACAGCCTGCCAGCGCGTTCGAACGTTACCAGGCCGGAATACGGGTTCGCGGCAACGGCATCGGGAAGCGGAATCTGAAGTTCGACAACGGCATTCTGTCCGTCGATCACGACCAGGTGCCGGTCTTCGGTGATCGTGGCAACTCGGCCGTTTGGAAGCAGCGATGCCCGAGTGTGCTCTGTGATTCGCAGCGGCGCCGGCGACGTCAACACGTCCTGTTCCGTCAGCAGGTCGACCAGACGAATCCGGCGATGTTCGTCGACAAACAGCAGCCGGCGTCCGATCGGAACGGGTGTCTGGCTGGGAGGAAACTCCACGTGCCCATCGCGCAGGTGGCGGCCGTCCTGCGTCTGATACAGCCGATAACTGCGCATGTCGGAACCGAACACCGCCAAGGCCACTTCGTCGCCGGTCATGGTCATCGCATTTCCAAAGGGTGTCGGCGGCGGTGTTGACAGTTCCACCGACCACAGCAATCCGCCGGTCAGCGGATGAGCGCAGTTCAGCCGATCCTGAGTCTTCCAAATGAAAAAGTCGGGACCGATGGGACCTGTGATGATTCCCGCCGACTGGCCGGAATCGGATTCCAGCCGCTTGTGCCACAGGACTTCCGGACCGGCCTGACCAACCAGCGACAACATTCCCATCCGACCCATTCCGATCAGAGGCAGCAGTCCGGGACTGTCCACTCGATCGGGTGCCGCGGCCTGTGCGTGGATATCGACCGGCAGGGGCAGCCTGTGGATGACAGCTCCGGCGTGCATATCCAGCACCGACAGTTGAGCGCCGCTGACATCGCTGCTGGTCAGCAGTCGGCGATCGTACCACGCGGGCGTGTCGACCTGACTTCGGAGTCCTTCGGCAAGTGCTTTCAGCAGCGACCGCCCGATGCTGTCCTGCAGCGATTCGCGCATTGAGACCAGAACGACGCCGTCCGCCGGCGTGCCTGGTGATTCGTCGCCGGCTTCCATGGGAGCAACACCCGCGTCGGTGCGAAGCTTCTGAACGCGCTGCAACAAGGCAGCAGCGTCGTTGCCGGTCGCATGGCGTTCCGCAGCAAGCAGAAACATCTCCGCAGCCGCCGGACGGTGTTGCTGAACGAGCGACTCAGCAAACTGCAACTGCTGAGCCGTCGATCCGATGTGGGAGGGAAACGAAACTGCGTGAGCGGCCGTTTGCAGCGTGGCTTGAGTCGTCGATTCCGGTCCGGCCAGACCGTTTGCCTGTTGGAAAGACAATCCGGCCCACGCGGCAACATCCGCGCGAACGTGCCAGTCGGGAAGCAGATGCAGCATCGTGGATTCCGCCGGGGCGTCGAACTCGACGGGCGCCGGCGATTCGTCGGCAGCCAGCACGAAAGTTCTCAGCGACTGCTCGCGAGTCAGCTTCAGTCGCCGCAGAACGGCCACGATCTGATCGGGCGTTGAGATGTTCTGTGGCATCCGCGTCCAGTCGTCGCTCGGCGGGTTCTGATATCGCAGCTTCGCCAGCCTGTAGAGCAGGGTTTCGGCCAGCAGCGTGTGAGCGGACTGCGGCGACGTTTCGTGATCGACAAGCTTCAGCAGGCGCTGTACACCGTCGCTGCCGTCGCCTGACAGCAGTTCCGCTTTGGCAATCGAGACCTGAGTTTCCGCGTCGGATTGCTCGCCCGCCGGCAGCCGGGACTGTCGCCGTCGAAGTTCTGTTGTTGCAGGAATCACCGTCAGTTGCACGGGCGTGGCTGCGCAGATGACGTCCGAGTCGGCTGCCAGGCTGCCGACAAAACGCGACGACACGTCACGGGAAATCGCCCGCGACAATGCGTCCCGGCGGCCATTCGAAAGATCAAAGCCCGCGATGGTTCCATCCCGCAGCGGGACCAGACACTGCCGGTCACCGCACACGGCTCGACCGGTCTGAGGCGGCAGTTCCGTCACCCACATCTGCACGCCGGTATCGGCTTCCACAGCGCGAATGTGGCGTTGTCCGATCAGGATCACAGCGTCGGAACTGCCACCGACGGCGTACTCGTCAGCGCTGCCATCGACGGCTCCCGTTCCGACTGCCCGGCGCGGCACCTGCCACTGAATCGTGCCGGTCGCCGCGTCCAGACACGTCAGGTTTTGTGATTCCGGTGCGGCATGGAAAATCCTGTCGCCAAAGATTACCGGGCGAAATGTCATGGCGTTCCGGCTGATGACTCGCCGGTCATCCAACGGCGAATCGCCTGTGTCCTGCGCTGTCGGGTCGGCGGTATTTGTAGCCCACAGCAGTTGTCCGTCGGTAATGCTGGCGGCGACCACGATTCCGTCGGGCAGGCTGCATATCACGGAGTTCCCGAACACTCCGCACAGAGCCGACGGTTCGAGCGTCCGAAATCCGATCCGGCTGAGGTAGCCGCGACCGCCGGCGGCCGTGTCGTCGAACGACAGTGGCTGCCGCCAGCAGAGACGCCCCGATGATCGACTCACAGCATTCAGGAACAGCGTGTCACCGTCGGACGTGATCACAAGGAGGCGATCGCCGTGGATCAGCGGGACGCCCAGAAACCGGTGGTGACTGAACGGGCCGGTTGAGTCACCGTCGTCGGCGGATGTGATGACGGCCGATGAGCCACCGCCGTGATTGAACTCGTAGCGAAACCCGCCCTCTCCCGCGGTCCAGGCAATCCGCGGCACTGGTGACAGACCGACGGCAACCAGCCGATGCCCCATGGTTTGCGTGCTGTCATCATCCGGCGCTGAGAATTGGTTTCCCAACTGCCCGCCCAGAGGGCCGGGAAGCACATGTCGAGTCACCGTGCTCGAACTTGAAGAACTGTCAAACGCCCGGTATCCGTCGATGAAATACACGAATTGCCGGTCTCCCGACATCGTTCCGTATTGTTCCATTTGCAGCAGTGAGTTCGCATCGACGGGAGTTCTGAGCTGAACCGGCTTGCCCGGGCCGATTGACGCCGGATCAATCTTCGCTCCCGTGTCGGTCGGCAGACTCCAGTCGATCCGCCCGGTTCGCCGGTCGAAACAAACGATGCGCAGCGGCGACCGGAACAGAATTCGATCCGCCAGCAGCAGTGGCTGCCAGGTGTTGGCACTCAGCAACTCAGGCTGTTCCGCATTGGCGATCGCCGACAGGACACCGACGGCAGCCGGGTTGTCCCAAAACCGTTCCGAAAACGACCACAGCGGTTTCGTCCACGGTGGCGACAACTGTGAGGATTCGACCTGGTACGGACTTCCGGCCGACGGAGTCGCGGGACGCCGTTCTCCGCGGGAAAGAGTCGCGGTGCGCGACCGTTCAGCGACCGCGTGCATCTGTTTGATGATGGCTGTCGCGTCGAATGGCGGCTGGTTTCGACCGTACGATTCTTCAGTTTCCGTCAGCAGCTGTTCGGCCAGCGACAAATCACCGCGATCGACGGCTGCCAGGAACTGCAGTCGCAGGCTTTGCAGTGCGGCCTGCGTCAGCGGATACGATCGCGACACGGCGCGCAATGCGTTCAGGTCGCGATTGCGAATCGCCTGCTGCAGTTCGCTTTCGGCCTGCAGAGCCAGAACCGCCACCCATTCCCGCCGCGTGCCGGCGTCGGCGTTCAGAAGCAGATCCCGCGCGGCTCGCTGCACACTGGTCGTGGTCGCGTCGCCGCTCAGCCGTGTGAAGGAATCGGTCGGCTCCGCCAAAATCACCCGAATGGCTCGAAACGCGCTGTCACGCTGGCCGGACTCCAGTTGCCGCACCGCAGTGCTCAGCAGGCGATCCGGAACGGAGGACTGCACCAGCTTCTGCCGCAATTGCTCGACCGGTCCATGACGCATGTCATCTGTCTGCGGTGTACCGTCGGCGGCAACCGCGGGATGCCATGCGGTAACGGCAAGCAGCAGCAGTGTGGCCCGAGTCCGCCGGGGGCGGTGTGTTTCCTGCCGTGTCATTCGATCGAACAGCTCCTATCCGAACATGTCGTCGAATTCCATCAGATCATCTTCCGTTACCAGTTCCTGATTCTGTTCCTTCAGCACTCGCAGGGCTTCGTCGATGTTGTCGACGTACACCGCAACGGCTCCGCGGCCTCCGCGACGGTACAGCAGCGGATAGACGTATTGCACGTTCAGCTCGGCCGACATCAGGCTGCTGCAGACGCTGGTATGCGGCTGTGCGGCGTCGGGCAGCATGACACCGATCACGTCGGTTTCGAACGTCGTCAGACCGGACAGATTCAGCAGCTCGCGAGTCCGTTCGTAGTGCGTCGTGATGACGCGTGCGATCGCGCAGTCGGCGGAATCCAGAATGCTGAGTCCGACGATTTTCAGGTCTTCCCGTTCAATCCGGCGCAGCGTGTTCTGCAGCGAGCCGACTTTGTTTTCCATGAAGATGCCGAACTGCCGCAGACACGGCCAGTCGCGCCCGCGGGACGTCATGGGACTGACGGTGGACTCATCTCCGAACCCGGCACTCATTGTTGTTGACTCCCTGTTAGCTGGGTACTTGTGTCTGACTGCGAACGGACCAACCGGCGGTCCCGGCGTCTATGCGGACTTGCGGAACGTGTCGCGTCCGTCAATGATCGACCCTGCGTCAAATCGTCTGCCGAAGTAGTTCTCAATCGCACCGGGGTCGTTGAGCACCGTTTCGGCACTTCCGGAAACCAGCACCTGCCCCGCGCAAATAATGTAGCTGCGATCAGTGATGGTCAGCGTTTCGCGTTCACGATGGTCCGTCAGCAGGATGGCGATCCCCTGATCGCGAAGTCCGTGAATGATGTCCTGAATACTGTGAATCGTCACCGGATCGATGCCGGTGAAGGGTTCGTCCAGAAGAATAATCTGAGGATCACTGGCCAGCGCCCGGGCGATTTCCAGCCGACGACGCTCTCCGCCGGACAGCGACCCGGATCGCTGCGTGCGCTTGTCGCTCAGGCCAAACTCCGACAGCAGCCTGTCAATCTTCGCTGCCGCCGCTTTGCGGCTTAGCCCGCGGAATTCCAGAATTGACAGGATATTCTGTTCGACGGAAAGCCTGGAGAAAATGCTGGCGTCCTGCGGCAGGTAACCCAGGCCGTGCTGAGCCCGCATATACATGGGCCAGCGGGTCACGTCTTTGTCGTGCAGCAGGACTTTGCCCTTCGTCGGCGAGATCAACCCGCACGCCATGCGAAATGTGGTGCTCTTTCCCGCGCCGTTCGGTCCCAGCAGACCCACAATTTCGCCCGGTTCGACGACGAAGTCGACACCGTCCACCGCCCGTTTTCCGGGGTAGTCCTTGACGAGTCCTTCGCACTGCAGCAGAGCCATCTGAGATTCCTTCTCGCGTTCGTTCGCCGGCCGGCAGAGGCGTTATCGGATCTTCTTCATGCGACCAAAGTTCGGATAGAACGGAAACCGCACCGAAGGATAGTCTTTCATGCGAACAATTCTGACCTTTTCATTCGAGAACCGCTGGGTGTTCTTTTCCTTATGGTGCAGCACGGCAAAACCCTTGCCGTCATTCAGAAACGGGATGCCGTGCGGCCAGAAAATAAACAGGGCACGTCCGATCAGGTCCTGCTCCCGGACCGCATATCGATGGCTGAAGACTCCCGCCATTGGCCGGGAATTCAAATCAAACAGACGGCTGTCCTTGCTCTTCGGGGAGTTGTCGCCAAACATCAGGTACTCGCCTTCGTCCAGCCGGAACTCCATGAACCGGCTGTACCTTTCCTGCTGAATTCCGGAGGTCTCCAGGTAGTTTTCAGACCACTTCGACGGGTCAGCCAGACTGTTTCGCAGTGCCCCTTCGTCGCGGACTTCAGAAATGTGCTGCAGGAATCGCGGATCGTCTACGACCGGGACTTCATCAGCGGTCGCAAACGGATAGGTCTCATTGCGATAGTAGATATCCCGCTGAAGCAGCAATCGGGAGACTTCCAGTTCAGCACTGCGGGCTGCGATACCGCACGGAGCCAGGTCTTCCAGCGTCGCAATGGGTGCTCCCGCGTGAGCGTCTTCGTACGTCGTCGGCGCGTCGAATTCCACCAGTTCGTCGTCGATCCATAACAGCACGCGGTCGTCGACATTGGCAAACCGGACGTCCCATTTGCCGGTGCCTTTGACGGGAGTGGATGCTGACGCCATCAGATTCGGCTCATCGGAGCGGCGATTCGCGAGCCCGATATTCAGCAGCCGAACCTCACCGGAGGTCAGATTGAACTCGCAGCGGAACCGTCGCGGCCCTTCGACAAGTTCCAGCATGACCGCTCCGTTCGTTTCAGCCGCTGCGACATCGATGGTCGCACACAGGGTCAGATCACCGACCCAGTAGACGTCTTCGCTGTAGTTCCTGTTGGCGCCCCGGAGTTTCCCGTCGGAGTCACCGGTTCTGGCTGTGTTGAAGCCACAGAAATCCGTGACCAGCGTCGCGGCGGCAGCGTTGCGAAGTTCGCGACCATTTTCGACATCGTCCCAATCGTACGGCGCAGGAACCACGTGCCGGTATCGCAGCCACTGCCAGTCGGTGGAGCTGTCGGCCGAATAAGTGCGGGCTTCGCGATCCGCCGTCCATGCGTTTTCAGATTCCGGCCAGCCGCCGAACTGCCGGGCCGATTCGGAATACTGCGCCGGAACCCAGCGTTCCGGGAATCCCGCTGCCAGCATCTCCCGCGGCGGGTAGTGATCGTCATACACCAGCAGCTGAATGTCCTTCTGCACAGCCGGATCCTGCTTTCGCTGAATCTGCCAGCGAGCCGTGTCGTCGTCGTTGGGCCGAGACCAGATATTGCCGGCCAGAATGCGAATTGTCTCACCCGGCAATCCGACAAGACGCTTGATGTAGTTGATATGCCCCTCTTCCGGGTTCTTAAACACGACCACATCAAATCGGCGGTATTCGGAAACCTGCTTATTCACCAGAATCCGGTCGCCGTTATAGGCCGGCGCGTGCTCAATCTCGATGCGGTAGCGACAGTTTGGGCAAACAGCACCGAGAATTCGCTGGTCGGTGACTAAAACGCCGTCGCTCTGGTCAAGCTCACTGGATGCGCCGACGGTGAAGTCGTAGCCACAGCCGTCACAATGCGCGTCCTTGTGACGGCCCAGCAGCGTCGGCGCCATCGAGCCGGTCGGGATGACGTAGATTTCGGCCTGAAACGTCTTGAACAGAAACGCCAGCACAAAGGCAATCGCGATTGATTCCATCGTTTCGCGCAGGCTGTCAGGCTGAGGCTTCTTATGGGCGTTTTCGACGGCAGTCGTCGCTCGGGCGTCTGCTTTCTCGGATTTCTTTGTGTCAGCCATTCAATCCGGCCTTCAACCAGGGAGCCATCAGTCAATCGATCCGATCAGGGCAGGAATGTCGTGGCATCTTCACCGCTGATTTTCGGGAGTCGCAGCCGGGAATTCGCGCCGTCCCGACAGGTCGGACCACGTCGTTTCCGCTGCTTTCAAGAGCCACGTTGCCCGCTTCAATCCGTTTAGCGAATGTAACGCATTCGGCTGAAATCGGGTATCCGGATTGGAAGCTCGCGGCCTCCAACCCTGATTCGCCCCGGTGTCGACGGCAGATGTACGACGAACGGTTTTCCCACCAAAAGCCGGTGAGGCACGCAGGGATCGTCCCAGCTTCGACTGTCGAATGAGACCGGGCTGTTGTCTCCGTGAACAAAATAACAGTTTTCCGGAACCGTGAAATCCGATTCCACAGCGTGTTTCCGCCGTCCGGGCGTGTAGTAGACATCGCGAAAGAGCTGCAAATTCTCTATCCGGACGGCTCCCGAGACGCCTATCGCCAGCCGGTTCTGCTGAGCCGCCACGTCCCGGCTGTGCCGATCCGAATTCGCCAGTGATTCGACAGCAGCCGGAGATTCTTCGAATGCCAGCGCCTGCTCAACCGTCGCCGGCACGTCAACCGGCTCAAACGGCTGCATTCCGTCGATGGCCACCAGCACTCGCAGGTCGAAGTTGGAAACTTCCAGCGTCAAACGGTAGCTGGTCGCGGAATCCATCGAGTCCGCAACGGCAAACCGGCCCGTTCGCACGGCCTGTCGGGTGGAATCCGACACCAGTACCGCCGTGCCGTCGCTGACATCCAGATGCAGCTCAAACACTTCGTTTCGCACCGGAATGTTGACCTGAACCGCCTGGGGAGTCACCTGCCAGGCCAGTTCCGCCTTCAGAAACAGGTCTCTCACGGGATACTCGGGCGACGAAACCATCGCGTTGTAGCCATACCGATCGGTGGCCGGCGCCAGGTGAGACATCGCCGCCAGCCGATACACGGCGTTCTGAAAAATGGGGCTTTGCGCGTTCGAAATCAGGTCGCGCTGCATCTCCGGAGGCATCACTCCGTCGCATCGCAGCACCTGAGCTGTCCGGTCGTATTCGACGCGAGCCGCCCAGGAGACCGGTATGCGGTCAAATCGCGTCAGGAATGCGTTCCAATCCGGAATCGCGTCCTTCGCTGCCAGAGGAACCTCCACCGGAAAATCGCCGCCGAACCATCGCCAGTTGTGAAAGCTTAGCCAGCTATCTTCAGATCCGCTGTGCGACTCAGTCTGACTGTTATTGTCACTGTTGTCCTTTTCTCCAAATTTTTCATTTTCAGTGGTCAGCGAACCATCGGCAAACTTCCAGGATCCCGTCATCTGCCAGGGAAGCTCCCAGTCGGCCGCGGAGGGCACGAACCGGACATCGAACACGGGAATTCGCATGTCGCACTGGTTCTCGTAGCTCTTGCGAGCGATCTCGCCGCCAACGTACAGGTCGCCATCAACGATGCGAAGCGTTTCCGCCGGCAGCCCCACAACGCGTTTGACGTACGATTCGCCGGGGCTTGCCGGATTGCGAAACACGACACGTTCCCAGCGTTCGGGACGCCGCAGGTCAAAGACGTGCTTGTGAACCAAGAGCTGATCGCCGTGATTCTGCGGAACGGCGCTGACGTCGATGTTGACCTGGCCACAGTTCGGACACGTGGCAAATGCGTCGGAGACGTCGGAATCCGCAGCCGACAGCGTATCCGGGTCCACGGATTCGTCGAACGAGACGCCGAACGCAAACAGGTAATGGCACTGGGGACACTGGACCTGTTTGTGGAAACCCAGCAGCCCGGGAGCCATCGAGCCCGTGGAAATCATGTAGCCTTCCAGAATCAGCCCGCAGCAGAATCACGGCGATGACGAATGACGAAGCCAGATCCGTCAGACCTCGCAGCCATCGCAGGTTTGATTCGTGGCGGGATTCAGACGGGAACAACATGCAAAGTCACGGATGTGGAGCCCGGAACGGCGCGATTCTGGATTACTGCCACTCCGATTCTACGACCCGGGGCTGTCATTGCCACGGGAAAGGCCGAACCCTGTCGGCCGCAGCAGCATTCGGCAGCGTCGCAAGTTTTCGAACATGGGTGAAGTCCGATCCCAGCGATCCCTGCGAAATCTACTGCCCGTCAGGCTGCAGCAATGGTCAAAAATCGCTACCTTTCCCGTCGTGCGAAAAAGCCGCTCAGGGAATTGTCCGGTTCAGCGGGACTGGCGGCCACGCAGCAGATGGACTCGCCGCGGCGTTCGCTGCGAACAGGCCATCTCGCGGCCTTCCACTCACTGCTCAACCGAACACAGAAATGCCCATCCAGCCGTCTGTTCTGATCGAAGTCAAACGTACCAGAAACAAGGGTCGCGGCGTCTTCGCCCGCGAATTCATTGCCGCCGGGACTGTCATCGAACGAGTCCCCGTGCTGGTGATTCCCGAAGAAGAAGTCTACGAGGCTCCGGGAAACCCGCTGCTGCTGGACTATGTGTTTGAATGGGGAAAGGGCACCGTGGGGCTGGCGGCGCTGGGGTTCGGTTCGCTGTACAACCATTCGTACCAGCCGAATGCCCGCTACGACGACGAAGGTCGTCAGACAAAAGTGTTCACGGCCCTTCGAGACATCTCGTCCGGCGAAGAAATCACGATCAACTACAACGGCCACGAAGATGACGCAAGCCCGGTTCACTTCCGGGTTTGTGAAACGACCGCCGCATCGCCTCTCAGATCCCTGCGCGGAGGCGGCGCCGGTTCGCTCCTGAGATTGCGGCGGTCGCGGCAAAAGTCCTTGTGTGGCGAAGAAGTCCTGCCTGCGTTGAATCGCCGCCGCAGCGCGGTCTGTGGATTTCACGCTTGCTGCCGCCGGCGCTCGTCTGGTGCCGCCGGCGCTCGTTTGCTGCCGGAAAGCGCGGGAACTCACGCCACGGTGGCTGGCTGGCGGCTTCTCAACGGCAGTGACCGGAGTCCCGGCCTGGCAAATCAAGGCGGTTCCTGCGCTGGTGGCGTTGAACTGACCACGGACGGACATAGGATGCTGTCAGGTCGTGAGATCTGCCTCGCGGCATTCCCAACCATTAACCGGAATTCTGATTCATGGCGTCGGTGGAACAAATTCGCAGCCTCGCCTCACAGGTTATCGATCCCGAGCTGAACAGGCCGCTGGGCGAATTACGGATGATCGCCGATACATGCGCCAACGGAAGCTCGTTCGTTGTCACCGTCGAATTGCCGACTCCCGCGTATCCGGATCCTGACCGCCTGGCCGAACTGATTCGTGAAAACGCCGAACCGGCGCTGGACGACGGCCAGTCCATCGAGGTGTCCATCACGTCGAAGGTCCGGGGCAAAGACGCCGGCGGACGCATTGGGCTGACGATTCACAACATCATCGCCGTGGGCAGCGGCAAGGGCGGCGTCGGCAAGAGCACCGTCGCGGCGGCTCTGGCGTGCGGACTGCAGTCGTTCGGCTGCCGTGTCGGCCTGATGGACGCCGACGTCTATGGCCCCAGCATTCCTCACATGCTGAACGCCGGCGGCAAACCCGCGGCGGTCGAACACGAGACTCCCGACGGACAGACGTTCGCCCGCATGGAACCGATCGATGTTCACGGCCTGAAGCTGATGTCGATGGGATTTTTCATCGAACAGGGCCAGTCCGTCGTCTGGCGCGGACCGATGCTGCACAAAGCGCTGACACAGTTTCTGAGGGACACGGAATGGGGTGAACTCGATTACCTGATCATCGACCTGCCGCCGGGCACGGGCGACGTTTCGCTGACGCTGTCGCAGCAGGTCGGCCTGGCAGGAGCCGTCGTCGTTTGTACTCCGCAGCAGGTCGCCCTGCTGGATGCGATCAAAGCCGTCGATATGTATCAGAAGGTCAATGTTCCGGTCCTGGGATTTGTCGAAAACATGACCGGCGAAATCTTCGGGCGCGGCGGAGCGAAAAAGTTCGCGGAAGAACTAAGCGTTCCGTTTCTGGGTGAAGTTCCGATTCAGGCCTGCATCCGCGAATACTGCGACCGTGGGCGGATGTTCGAACTTCTGAACGACGACAATCCGGCCCGTGAATCGCTGCGAGCGATGTGCCAAAACGTCGCCATGCAGGTCGCTCGAAACCTGATCGAAACCCCGGCCGCTCCGACCCTGGAGATTCTTTAGTCTGCCATGTCCAACACCGCTGCCATTGATGAACTGCTTGAAGAATTTGAGGCGTTGGAAGACTGGGAAGAACAGTGCGACTTCCTGATCGACCTGGGTCTTGAACTTCCCGAGTTTCCCGAAGACCAGAAGATCGAACAGAACATCGTCCACGGGTGTCAGAGTCGTGTGTGGATGATCGCCGAACCGACTCACGCCGGCGGGGAGACAACCATCACAATCAAAGCCGACAGCGATGCCATGATCGTGAAGGGACTGATCGCGGTGCTGCTGGCGACCTATTCAGGCCACACTCCACAGCAGATCCTGTCAACCGACGTCGCGGCGCTGTTCAAACGCATGAAGCTGGACAAGCATCTCAGTCCCAGCCGCCGCAATGGACTGTTCGGCATGGTCCAGCGAATTCAGAACTTCGCGGCACAGCACGCCGCGTGAAGTTGCCACCACGATGACCACATCGACGATCAACCGCACGACCACTTACGACGCTGCCGCCGTCCGTCGCCAGTTTCCGGTGCTGAACCAGACGCTGCAAAAAGGGCTGACGCCCGTGTATCTGGACAGCGGCGCGTCCGCTCAGAAGCCGCAGATTGTCATCGACAAGGAACGCGAAGTCGAAGAACAGTACTTCGCGAACGCTCACCGCGGCCGGTACAGCTTCGGAGCCAGGATCGACGACGAACTGGAGGCAGCTCGGCAGAAGATCGCCGACTTCATCAGCGCTCCGTCGGCCGAACAGGTCGCATTCTGCAGCGGGACGACGATGGCGATCAACATGATTGCCTCCGGCTGGGGACGTCGGCACGTTAAGGCCGGCGACGAAATCCTGATCAACGAAATGGAACACCACGCCAACTTCGTTCCCTGGCAGCAGCTCGCCCTGCAGACCGGAGCCACGCTGCGGTTCATCCCGCTGACCGATGACGGTCGGCTGGACGTGAATCGCCTGCCGGACGTGCTGACTTCAAAGACAAAAGTTCTGGCCGTCACGGCGATGTCGAACGTGCTGGGAACTGTGAATCCCATTCGCGAACTGGCGAAGCGGGCTCACGACGTCGGCGCGATCGTCGTTGTCGATGGTGCTCAGAGCGTCCCGCACCTGCCGACCGACGTGGCAGCAGACGACGTCGATTTTCTGGTGTTTTCCGGTCACAAGGTTTACGGCCCCACGGGAATCGGTGTGCTGTACGGTAAGGCGGAACGGCTGGAAGAAACGGACCCGATCGTGTTCGGCGGGCACATGATCGAACGAGTCTTCCGGGACCATTCCACCTGGGCGCCGCCGCCGGCGAAGTTCGAAGCGGGCACGCTGCCCATCGTCCAGGCGATTGCTCTGGGCACGGCCATCGACTGGGTCACGGAGCTCGGGCTGGACAACATCCACCGGCACGAAACCTCTCTGCTGACATCCGCGACGCAGGCGCTGCAGCAGATTCCGGGAATGAAGATCTACGGGCCGGCGCTCGACCACAAGGGAGCGATCATCAGCTTTCGGATTGACAATCTGCACCCGGAAGACCTTGCCGCGATGCTGGATCGGAAGGCGGTCTTCACGCGCCACGGCCACCACTGCACGATGCCGCTGCACGATCTGCTGAAAGTCACGGCCACTACGCGAGCCAGCTTTGCCGCGTACAACACTCCGGAAGACGTCGCCGCTCTGATCGCCGCCATCCACTTCGCGCGTGAAAAGCTGCGGCTGGTGTAAGTCAGCGACGCCGCTCCAGTCGCTCCAGAATCGGTTCCATCATCGGCAGTTCGGTGTAGAACATGGCGCTGGGATCGATACCTGCGGCTTCCAGCCGATCACTGCGATCCCGAATGCTCGGGAACTCGGCGATCCATGGCAGCACCACCAGCCAGATGGTCGCGATGACGATAGTGGCCAGGATGAGTCGAATCGTGCCCTGCAGCGACGGGCCTGCTTCGTGATTTTCTTCGGACATGCCAGGTGAATTACTCTCGGGGATCAAATGAATCAATCGTACCTGCAAGGTGTGTCTGAGCTGACTTCATCCCGCAGGACCGGAATGACGCTGAGCACCCCGGCACCGCGCTACGGTCCCACAAAATCACGAAAGACCACGCCGAACATCAGCCAGGCCATCAGCAACGTCAGCACCAGATTCAGTGACTGCCCGCACAGATACAGAACCAGCGGCTTTCCGCCACGAAGGTGCGGTGCCAGTTCGCGATAGTCCGTGTCCAGCCCGATGCTGACAAACGCAAGGCAGAAGAACCAGCCGCGGAATGTTTTCGTCACATCCCCGACCATCGCGTCAATAAGTTCCGGGCCGCCGCTGACAGTCGCATGGACGGCCGAAAACACAATCGATGCCAGTACAAATCCGATCACGAATTTCGGAAACCGATACCAGATTTCCATGACGCTGGGCTTTGGTCCGGAAGGGTCGCGTTCCACGAACGTGACCCAGTACACCGCGACACAGAATGCCGTGACACCGATCAGGATGTTCTGGATCATCTTCACGGTCGTCGCGACTTCCAGCGCCCGATTGCGCGGCTTTCCGCCGGGAACGTCGCCTGCCACTGTCGCGTCGGGTTTGAACATTTCTCCCGCGGCGGCGACGGCCCCCGTCGAATCAATGGTGCCTCCCATCCACGCGCCGCCGATGGTTTCGTCCATTCCGACCGCCAGAATAACGCGAGGCATCACGACCATCATGATGACAGTGAACGAAAGTGACATACCGATCGCCAGCGAGAGTTCTTCCTTCTTCGCTTTACACGCCGCCGCCGTTGCGATCGCGGCCGAAACTCCACACACGGACATGTCGGCGGAAATCACCATGTTCAGGGAACGGGATTCCATCTTCAGCACCTTCTGTCCGAAGATGTAGGTGCTGACAAGAACCACCGGCGTGACCACCCACGCCACAAACACTCCCGGAATCCCCAGCGCCAGCAGGCGGCTCATCAGGACCTCCGCGCCGAAGATCACCAGACCGGTCTTGATGTAGAATTCCGTCATGACCGCCGGTTTCAGAAACGCGGGCGTCCCGATCGTGTTGCTGATCGCCAGGCCCACCAGCAGAGCCCACAGGGCGTATTCCAGATTGAAGTCCCTGGCGACCGTCTGTCCCGCCATCACGTACGCCACCGTTGCCAGCAGGAAGACAATCGGAAACGCAATCAGAAACGCGCCGCCCGATCTGCCGCGAAGCTGCGTGACTGCGCCGAACAGCACTGCGATGACCGCGAAGACTCCCAGGGTCCCCGGCAGAGTGTTGACTGCCTTCCTGCCTTCCTGAGCCGATTTGCAAAACGCCTCGACCGGATTTCTGTGCCAGGAACCGGGCTTGGCCACCCACCGCTTGAACGGACTGCTGAGTGTGACTGCTTCGCCCGCGGCGATGGCTTCGGAAAAGTTGTCCGGGCGGCTGAGCCAAACCGACAGAAACGCGACGACCAGCAGCAGGCACGCGCAGATCACGGCCCACCAGTCTTCGTGCAGTCGTTCCGCAAACGGTCGCGTGACCGGAACGGCGGCGGTGGTCTGTTTCGAAGTCTCTTCTGCTTGTTCGTCGCTGTTCATGCTCTATCTTGCGTTGGCGGCTGGTGACGTGGTTTGCGGTTGACGGAGTATGCGAACTGGCAAAGTCAGCAGCAACCATCAACAGCGAGCCGTGTTTGATGGCGCGGCTTGTTGTTCTGCGTGACTTCTCAGAAGCACGTGGTTCGGGAAGGCAGGGTTGCTGCCGAGCGGCGCTGGCGAATTGGCGTCCGACGTGACAGAGGCTCGGCAGGAGCCTCGCCCTCCCGTCCACATTGCGATTGTCGATCAAACCCGATTCGAATTGCCGTCAGGCTGCCTTACAGGAAACAGCATTCGTGAAGATTGAAGATGCGTGGAACAGTCGTCCGGCGATTGAGCAGATTCAGTCGCAGCGACTTGTCGAACTGCTGCAGGCCATTGTGCCTCGCAATCGGTTCTACACCTCGAAGTTTCAATCCGCCGGCATTGATATCGCCGACGTTCGGTCCGTCGCGGACCTGCCGCAGCTTCCGGTGACCATCAAGCAGGAACTGGTCGACAGTCAGACTCAGCAGCCGCCGTACGGAGCCAACGTGACGTATCCGTCGAACCGTTACACGCGGCTGCACCAGACGTCGGGCACGACGGGCCGGCCGATGCGCTGGCTGGACACAGCGGAAAGCTGGAACTGGATCATGGAATGCTGGCGGCAGATCTATCTGCTGGCGGGGCTGAAGTCCGACGACCGGTTGTTCTTTCCGTTTTCGTTCGGTCCGTTCATCGGCTTCTGGGCGGCGTTTGAAGGAGCGTCGCGGCTGGGGAATTTCGTGATCGCCGGCGGAGGCATGACGACTCAGATCCGGCTGCAGGCGATGATCGAAAACGAAGCCACCGTCGTCTGCTGCACTCCCACGTATGCTCTTCGGATGGCGGAAGTCGCGGCTGCCGAAAACATCGATCTGCAGGAAAGCAGCGTACGAATGCTGATCGTCGCCGGCGAACCCGGGGGAGCGATCCCGGCGACTCGCGGCCGCATCGAACAGGCCTGGGATGCGCGTGTCATCGACCACTGGGGCATGACGGAGATCGCGTCACTGGGAGTCGAAAGCGAAGATCGTTCCGGCGGAATGTATCTGCTGGAAACTGAAGTCATCGCGGAAATCGTCGATCCGGAAACTCTGCGGCCCGTGGCCGCCAACGAAACAGGAGAACTGCTGGTGACGAATCTGGGACGGATCGGATCGCCGCTGATTCGCTATCGAACCGGCGACCTGGTCCGTGCTTCAACCGACCCGGATCCGACCGGTCGGGAACTGTTGTGGCTGCCGGACGGAATTCTGGGCCGGTCCGACGACATGGTGATTGTGCGAGGCAACAACGTGTTTCCCAGCAGCGTGGAAGCCGTGCTGCGGGAATTTGATGACGTCGCGGAATTCCGAATCGACGTCAGCGTCGTGCGCGCGATGAACGAACTGCAGATCACTATCGAACCGATTCCGGAAGCTTGCGACCGAGCGCCGCAGTTGGCGGCCACCGTGAAGGATGCGTTGCGCCACCGTCTGGGCTTCGTCTGCGAGGTTGTGACAGTGCCGGTTGGTGAACTGCCGCGGTTTGAACTCAAGGGCCGCCGGTTTCATCGCAAAGGCGGCTGACCAGTCATCAACTGCTCGCGCTGCGGTAGTAGTTCAGCGACCAGCGGAACACGATCCTCGCCAGCAGCAGACCAATCAGTGCCGCGGCCGCCGCGACGACGGCCCAGTGATGCTGTTCCAGTGTGCCCACGACAATGCGAGCCGGCACGGTGATCACCAGCAGAATGGGAATCACATACGAAAACGAAAACTGCAGCACTTCGCCGCCTTCGATCTGAGCCGGGTCACGGCCGTCGTAGATGCTGCGGGGATAGCGCGCGAACACCGTGATGTAGAACCAGAAATCGTACAGTCCCTGATTGCGTCCCAGCCAGATGCTGGCACAGGCCGTCACCAGCATCATCGAATAGAAGAACATGACACCCACGCCGACGAATGCCAGATACGTGATCGTCTGAGCGACAGAAACCGGCTCGCCGATCCGATACAGCGACAGCAGCAGCAGTCCCAGAGCGAGCATGATCTGACCGATCATCGCCAGGTTGATCCGTTCCAGCGAAACCAGAAACTGCGTATCGATCGGCTTCAGCAGCGCGAAGTCCAGCCGGCCGGTGCGAATCTGTTCGCTCAGGTTCGCACAATTCGGCATGAAGAACGTTTCGACAATGCCGTTAATCAGCATGCCGGTCGCCATGAAGGCAAAGTACTGGTCGCGAGTCCAGCCGTTAATCTGCGGAACTCGCGCAAAGATGATCTCAAACAGCGCGAGCTGTGCGAAGAACCAGAATGCTCGCGTGATGAGCTGGATCAGGAAATTCGCCTGAAACATCATCTCGCGGATCAGCGAATTCCGGCAGAAGGTTGTGAAAACGCGAACGTAGTGCATGATGCTCCATCCTGAATCCGCGCCACTCTACCGGAAACACATCACATGGTCATCGTCGTCGCCACGATCTCACTGAAGCCTGGAACCCGGGACTTGTTCCTGACCGAATTTCGCAGGATTGTCCCCGAAGTTCTGAACGAAGCCGGCTGCATCGAATACGGCCCGACCATTGATGCGGCGACCGATATTCCCAACCAGAACGTTGACGCCGATCGGGTAACGATTGTCGAAAAGTGGGAATCCGTCGCAGCGCTGCAAGCCCACCTGCAGGCTCCGCACATGCTGGAGTATCGTCCGAAGGTGAAGGACTTCGTGACGGCGTCCGAACTGCGAGTGCTGGAATCAGCGTAACGGCGAAACGCTGATCTGATTGCTCGTGGCGAAATGTCAGGCTTTGAAATTTCAGATTTCAAATTTCAGATTTCAGATTTGAAATCTGACCCCTGAATCCTGACCCCTCACATCTCCGACATCACATCCGCTATCGCGCCGTCCAGCCGCCGTCGACGGTAACCATGCTGCCGGTCATGAAGCTGCCGGCGGCGCTGGCCAGCAGAATCGCGGCTCCCTGAATCTCCTCAAGTTCGCCCCAGCGTTCCTGAGCGACCGCGCCGATGATGAATTTCCGCGCTTCCTCCGTGTCGGCGATCGGAACGTTCATGGGAGTCAGAAACGGTCCGGGACAGATGGCGTTGCACGTGATGCCGAAGCGGGCCAGCTCCAGACCCAGTCCGCGAGTCATCTGCACGACGGCTCCCTTGCTGGACGTGTATGGCGAGCGGTTGGCCAGTCCGACCAGCCCCAGTGTGCTGGCCATGTTGATGATGCGGCCGTAACCTGCCTTTTTCATGTGTGGCACGACGGCTTTGCAGCACAGCCAGATACCGTCGACGTTGGTTTTCTGCACCTTCTGAAAGTCTTCGTAGGCCACGTCTTCAATGCTGCCGCGAATGTTGATTCCCGCATTGTTGATCAGAATGTCAATGCGTCCGAACTTTTCAATGACGGCTGCCACCACGCGATTGACGTCTGCGGGAACGGACACGTCGCCCGCCAGAGCGATCGCAGTCACGCCAAATCCGTCGGCAATCTCCGCGGCCACTGCGTTTCCTTCGTCGGCATTCCGACTGACAATCGCAATGTTCGCGCCGGCCGACGCAAGTCCCGCCGCCATCGCCGCGCCAAGCCCCTTGGAACCGCCGGTGACCAGTGCCACTCGATCGTGAAGGTCAAACTGTTTGATTCCCGGAAGAGATTTCAGCGGTTTGGCGTCGGGCATGTCAGATGGTTCCAATCATGAAATTCAGTAACAGGGTCTTTACGAATGTGAGCAATGCAGTGTCCGGATCGACGTCGCTCTGCTTATGCGTCCGGCGGATGAGAATCTACCTGTGTGGAGCAGTGATGGCTTCACCCTCCCGCTGAAGCGGGAGGGTAAAATCTCACCCGCCGCTCGTCTCAAGCCGCGGGCTGCAGAGAAGCACTGCAGTTTTGCAAAGCTGCCGCGAATCGGCGAGGCACTACACTAACGTTCCGCCTGCCAGGTCACCACGCTTCCGCCGGAGAATCGCTGAATCGTTCCGGCGGCGGTCTCCAGCACGAGCGCACCGTCTTCGTCGATTCCGCGACAGGTTCCGGCATGTTGCCGGTCACCGGTCTGCAGAACCAGCTCGCGTCCGTTCAGAATGCTGGCGGCGTTGGCTTCCGACAGCACCGCGGCAGGCGACCGGGAAAGACGCTGCTTCAAAGACGTCAATTCTGCCACGATCGCTATTAGTACGGCGGTCAGATCCTGGTGCTGTCCGGTGAGGTCGAACACCGACGCGGCTCGCTGCCGCACTTCCATCGGCGCGGGAGACAGCGAATTGTTGACGTTCACACCGATGCCAATGATGACGCCGCACCGGTCACCCGCGTTGTGCTGTTCAGCAAGGATTCCGCAAATCTTTTGCTCACCGACCAGGACATCGTTCGGCCACTTAATCGCGGTCGTTCGGTTCGGGACCAGCGGCGCGACGGCGTTGCGCACGGCCAGACCGGTCAGCAGAGAAATCATCGCTCGACGTTCCACCGGCAGATCCATCGACTCCGCGTCGAGCACGATCGAAAACGTGAGTGCTCCGGCGGTCGACCACCACTGATTGCTGCCCCGTCCGCGCCCCGCCGTTTGATTGGCCGTCAACACCAGAGCAGGCGCTACTTCCAGCAGCGGCTTCAGCAGCGAGACGGCCAGGCGATTCGTCGATTCCAGCGTCTCGTGATATTCGACATGACGAATACCCGTCTGCCGGCAAATGAGTGGCAGATCAAACGGCGGCACGGGAAGTTCTCTGACCGTAGTCGTCATGCTTGCCAACCGACGGATCATTCATGGCCGGAATCTGAAGCACGGGAACCGAGTCCCGAAGCTCGCGTCGCGGCGTGTGAGGAAGCTCATTCGTCATGCCGTTGCCAGATTCTGCAGCCGATGGACGACGCTGATGATGCGTCCGGCGGCTTCTTCAATTTCTTCGGACGTGTTGAGAATACTGAGCGAAAACCGCACCGACGACCGGCAGATGTCCGGCGGGCAACCCATCGCCAGCAGTGCCGGAGCAGGCTCTGCCGAGCCGCTCGCACAGGTGCTGCCCAGCGAACAGGCGATGCCTTCCAGATCCAGATTCACCAGCAGCGCTTCTCCATCTATTCCGGGAAAGGCGATGGACAGTGTGTTCGGCAGTCGGCGAGCATCGATTCCGTGAACGACTGATCCGTCGCATTCGGTCAGCAAGCGGTGCTGCAGGCTGTCGCGCATTTCGGACAGCCGATGATTTCGTTCGTGAGATTGAGCGTCAAAAATTTCGAGAGCCTCCGCCATGCCGGCGATCAGTGCGACGGGTTCCGTTCCGGCTCGCCGGCCGGATTCCTGATGACCGCCTTCCAGCAGCGGCGGAAGCTGAACTCCGCGACGCAGCAGCAGACCGCCGATGCCTCGCGGACCGTGGAACTTATGAGCCCCAAATGCCAGCGCCGTGGCCTTCAGTTCCCGGAAGTTGACCGGGATCTTGCCGGCCGCCTGAACCGCGTCGACCAGCAGCGGAACGCGATGTTCCAGGCAGCGGTCCGCCAGCGGTTTCAGGTCCTGAATGACTCCCGTTTCGTTGTGGGCCAGAATCACGGTGACCAGTTTCAGGTCCTGCCACGGCAGATCGTCGAACTGACCGCTGACCAGCAGTCCTCGTGAATCAACGTCCAGGAGGACCTGCGTGAATCCATTCTGGCAAGCTCGTTCGCAGGCCCGGACCGTGGCCGGATGTTCGCCGGCAGTGTGAGCGATCGTGCCTTTGCGTCCGAGCGTCAGGCCGTAGACGGCGGCGTTGATCGCTTCCGTACCGCCGCTGGTGACGATGACTTCTTCCGGCTCGGAGCCAAGCACTCGTGCGATCGTGTCACGGCTTTCGTTCAGAACAGTGCGGGCATCGCGGCCGAACGAATGCTGGCTGCCGGGGTTGGCAAACGCGTTTCGCCACGCGTTGTCCATCGCGGTGATCACTTCCGGCAGCAGCGGTGTGGTGGCGTTGTTGTCCAGATAAATTCGGGAAGGCATGTGTCTGACGTCACGCGGAATTGCGGTTGATAAGGTCAGCGGGCAGAGTATCCGCGCGACTCGGCAGCGTCTACGTTCACCGTCGCAGCCTCGGGATGATGATCGCCGCGACGTGGCCGAAGACCCGCCCGCGAATCGATTGCCAGTGCCGACTTTGAGACATCAAACGACTCGTCAAAGCGCGGTGGACGCGACGGCGGGAGGCGGTTAGTCTCAGGCCGTCGACTGGTTTTGATCCGCCGGACTGTTGCCCGAATCCTTCGCAACGAACCTGTTCAGGAAGCTGCCCGCGTCCCATGCACTTTGACGAAAGTTCCATTCTGCCGCCGTCCTCCAGATCACTGGAAAGTCTGCACGATGTCTGCCAGGCCGTCGATCAGGGCACGGCTCGCCATGAAGCCGAATGGATCAAGCTTCGGCGGCAGATGCATTGTGCTCCCGAACCCAGCGGCGCGGAGATTGAAACCAGCCGGTTGATTCTGCAGCGGCTGCAGGTCGCCGGGATGAAGGCTCACATTCCGGATCGCCGAGTCGGTGTGATCGCCGATCTGGTACTGGGTGACGCCGACGAGCACTCGCCCGTGATCGCTCTTCGAGCCGACATCGACGCTCTGCGAATGACCGACCAGAAGACGGTGTCGTATTCGTCGAATCGGGAGGGGCTGGCTCATACCTGCGGCCATGATGTGCATACGACGGTTGTGCTGGCGGCTGCGGAACTGTGCGCGGAAATCGCCGGGCAGGTTCCGAAGTCATCACTGCCGGCCGTTCGGCTGCGGTTCCTGTTTCAGGCGGCGGAAGAAACCTGCGAAGGCGCGGCCTGGATGATTGAAGACGGAGCGCTGGATGGCGTGAAATGTATTCTGGGACTGCATGTCGAGCCCGCTCAGCCAGCCGGCCGGATCGGCGTCTGCTACGGAGTTCTGACCGCGCAGGTGGATGAAGTGGCCATCGCGATTCACGGCACGGGCGGCCACACGGCCCGGCCTCACAACACGACTGATCCCGTCGCCGCGGCGGCGATGCTGATCTGCAACCTGTACCAGATCCTTCCCAGAACCGTCGATGTGCGCGACGCGTCCGTGTTCACGGTCGGGCAAATCGTCGGCGGGACCGCGTCCAACGTGATTCCGGACGAAGTACGGATCGCGGGCACTCTGCGGACCATCGATCGCGAAAGCCGCGAAAAGCTGCTGGAACGAATTCGAACCACCGCTCAGCACATCGGTCAGTTAACGGGCAACGAAGTTCGCGTCGAATTTCGCAAGCCGCTTGGTTCCGTCCGCAACGACACGTCTGTCACCGCGGCGTTCGAACTGGCCGGACGGCATGTGCTGGGCGAATCCGGCGTCGTCCGGCTGAGTCGGCCAAGCATGGGCGGCGAAGATTTTGCCGTCTACCTGGACCATGTGCCGGGAGCACAAATCCGTCTTGGCTGCGCGGGACCGACGCCCGACGGAGAATCCTGGCCGCTGCTGCATTCCCCGGTGTTCGACATCGATGAACGGGCCATCAGCCTGGGAATCCGGATCCTGGTGCGCACAGCGCTGCTGCTGGCCGCGGCCGGTGCGGATCCCGTGAAGTGACACGGCGTTTCGTGGCAACGAACAGACGCCGAAAAACCGGCCACCCGTCAATACGCCAGCAGCAGTTGCAGCGACGCTCCGTGGAACATCACCGTATCGTTTCTGTCCAGACCCGTCCCGGTCAAAAAGCCGGATCGTGATAGCTGGCCGGGTGCGGTCGCGACGCCGTGCAGTCCAAGCACGTGATAGCCGGCCTGCAGCGACAGGTTGTTGCAAAGTCGCCGCCGCGCAACGATGCCGAATTCGCCGGAACCCGCGACGCTCAGTTGATCGCCGTTTGCAGTGAACGTCGTCGCCGGTGCTGAGAAGTTCGTCAGCGAACTGAATTGTCCGGCGTCATTCAGATACAGACCCGCCTTGCCGTAGAACTGTACGCAGCAGTCGCAGCCCGCCAGCAGATCGCAGACCAGGCCGGTCTGCAGCCCGATCAGATCGTTGTCCGCCGCGACTGTGAACAGGATATCGCCGACTCCGGGTCCGCTGGTGAGCCGATTCAGCAGCCGCTCGTTCAATTGCATGTAGCGAAGTCCGTACAATAGAGTCGTGCGGCTGCCGATGCAGCGCCGGGCATTCGCTTCGACGCTCATCAGACGCGATGAGTACACGCTGGTGACGTCTCGCCCGCCCGTGACAAACGTCTGCGGATTCGTGTGGATCACCAGAGGATTGCCGTTCAGACGCAGCGTGCGCGAATCAGACCAGTCGTCAACATTGAAGAACCGGAATTCCAGATCGGTGGCGGAATCAAACGCGCGATGCCGCGTCAGTCCGAGATCCATGCCGGCGGCCCATCCAGGGTTAAAGTCGGCGGCATTCAGCCCCGCGCCCGGCGCGGCGGGATCGGAAATCAGCGGCTGGAATTTCGGCATCGCCCGGTGCACGAAGACCGCGCCGACGCTGGCTGTCCAGGTTTGGCACGGGTCGCAACACGCGTTGGCGAAACAGCAGTTGTCGTTCGGACCGACGCGCAGAAGGTCTCCGATTGGCCGCAATGGATCATCGTCGCAGGTGGCACCGCAGGACGCTGGACGAACCGTCAGCGGCGATGACTCAGCTTCGGAGTCCGGTCCATTCGAATCCGAAGTCAGCAGCGACGCGGTCAGGAACTGCGGAACCCAGTTATCGTCTCCCGGCGCGAAGTGGGAATTCTCCCCCTGCGCCGCGATCGAATTCACGCAGACACAAACCGTGACCACCAGGCTCACCATCCGTACCGCCGATCGGCAGGCGTGGGTGACCAGCATTTTCGTCGACCTCCTTTGCGACCAGTGAACGCATCCTCACTGCGATCGTGTGTTCACTGACTGTCCGCGGCGCAGCTCGATGGCGGATCGCGCGGCACGTACTGACGCGAGTAGTTTTCGGTTTCTGCGAGCCATGCCGCCACAGGCTGGGCAATCTTCTGCACACATCATTGCGTTGTTCCATCACGTGTCGTGCCGTCACCGTTCTTTTCGTCAAACTCCATTTCGCGCGGCGGCTTTGAACGCGTCTGCGCAGAGCGAAGCCGTAAGCGCTGCGGGCGCTGCGAACGTGACGGATTTCGCGGCCTGTGCCAACTGCGTTTGGCCGAGCGCCTTGCGGGGTCACGTCGACAGCGAAATCCCTTCGCCCTCAGCGACTGCGACTTAAGTTGCGAAGGCGGGATTTGCGCGATCGCGGCATCGCTGGTCGGCATCGAAGTGGTAGCTTCGAGCGACTGATTTCCGCCACGCGCCGGCTTCGGATTCACAGTGTCTGAGCCGCCTGATCGCGTGGCCACCATGCCCTGGTGGCTTCCCCCACCGATCCTGTGTTCATCAGAGATTTCCATGCGTTCAACGCCGACACGGTCCCGATTCTCATTGCTCACCGAACAACTGAAACGATGTCTGGATCCGACCGCGTGCCGGCATTCGCTTCGAAGTCGCCGCAGTCGTCGGCACGCAGGCCGCATCAGCAATGTGCAGGACCTGGAATCGCGTCTGTTGCTGGCGGTGACTCCCGCTGTCGCCGTGAACGCGCCCGGCGAGACGTTTATCGGAGAGAGCTTCGACCTGCAGCTGAGTTTCGACAACACCGGCACCGGGGCAGAAACCGGCTACGGTCCGATCATCGACGTCATCCTGCCCGTCAACGGAGCAGACGGAGCGGCGGGAACGTCAACCGCGGACGGATTTAACACCACGGGCTCGGCCACGTATCTCGGCGCCAGCGTCACCACGATTGATCTGACGTTTCCCGATGACGGCGGCGGCACGGGCAGTGTCCAGCATCCGTACTTCGTCGACGCATCGGGAGCACCGCTGACCGTTTCAGGAACGGCCGGCGACAAACTTGTGGTGATCGAGCTGCCGTTCGGATCGTTCACTCCCGACCAGCCCGCGGCGACCGTTGTGCTACCCGTGCAGATGTCGAACCTTGCAGACCTGGGCACTGCGCTGGACATTCGTGCTCGCGCGGGATTCCGGTTCGGCACAGATCCGCTTGACAACCCGGCGTCGGACCCGTCGCTGCTGAGTCCGGGTGATGCCAGCGCGGACAGTTCCACATGGACCGAAGTCGGCAGCACCACGCCGATTCTTGTTCAACTGGAAAAACGCAATCTCGCCGACGAGCAGGAAACAGCCACCGGTCCGAACTTCGTGCAGACTTATGAAATCGCCCTGCGCGTCGCCGAAGGACAGACGATCACGAACTTCGACATCACCGACCTGCTGCCGCCGGAACTTGTCTATGTCGGCGACGCCAGCGTCAGCTTCACAGCTGGTTCCGGAGCAACAGTGTCCGGAATGTCGATCATCGATTCACCGCCGGCTGATTTCAGTCCGCACGCGGCACCGGACAATGACCTTGTCGTTCGCTTCAACAGTGTGACGGGCGGAACGAACAACAGCGGTCTGACGCTGACATTCGACTTCTATGTCAATGAATTCAACGCGGCCGGAGCCAGCGTGCTGCCGCCGTCGACGGCAGACGATTTTGTTTCGCAGAATGAAGCGTTCGCCATCGGCGACTGGACACCGATCGACGGCCGCGACGCGGGAGGCACCGACAACGTTGTCGCTCACGAAAACGTCGCGGGACCGGATGACGATCTGGAAGACCAGAGCATCGCCGTTCAGAAATCGCTCATCATTCACACCGACAACGGTGCTGCCGGATTCACGCCGGGCGACGTGTTGGAATACACGCTGCAGTTTCAGGTCAGCGACTACTTCGCGTTTGAAGACGTGAATCTGACCGACCTGCTGTCCGACGGCCAGCGCCTGGACGATTCCTTTACGCCGAGGCTGTTCGTTCAGGAACATGGCAACACGTCGTCCGCAGCGTCGTTTGCGTTTGCGAACTTCACCGTCGCCGACAACTTCAGCGGTTTGACCGATGCCGGAGTCGCGGCCGGCAGCGGCCCGTCGCACGTCGTTGACGGTTCCGTACCGGTCGGTTCGCAGGAACTTCGCTTCCGCATTTCGGACGAACTGACGACTCGCGGCGGCACGTTTGCCGACGGTCAGCTTGTCGGCGGCGCGATCCCCGACGGCGGAACCGGCGGCCCTGACCCGGACGCCGGACCGACGCTGCCGTTCGGAGCCACGCTGGGTACGATTGTGTACCGCGTCATTGTGCAGGACAGATTCAGCGACGATTTTCCGTCCGGTGACCGATCCGTCGACGAGGGCGACACGCTTTCCAACTCCGCCGTGATCGACGGTGCCGTGCTGAATTTCAGTGACCTGACGGCAAACGGAAATCGCGAAGCCGACGACACGGCCGAAAGCTTCGAAATCGAACGCGGCTCACTGACCAAATCCATCTACGCGGTTAATGGCAGTACAAGTTTCTCAACGCCCGTTCAGGTCGCGCCGGGAGACACGGTGACCTATCGCTTCATGCTGACGCTGCCTTCCACGGATATCGAAGATCTGGCGTTTGTCGATTACCTGCCGCTGCCGGTCTTTGATGCACTGGAAGTCAACGGCCCGTTCACAACCACCATCAGCGCGACTCCGCCGGCCGCCGGACACGCGAAGTACGGACCGGCGGAATCGTTCTATCCGATCAGCGTGGCTCTGGGCGCCGGATTCGGTCTGCGTCCAACCATTTCGCGAGACGCCAGCGCCAACAGTGTGACGTTCACGTATGGCGACTACGACAGCCCGCTGAATACGGCCACCGTCATCGACATTTTGTTCACCGTGACGGTCAGCGACGACCCGTTCGCCGACGGCCTGTTCCTGACCAACCAGGTTCGGCAGGTCGAGGATTCCACAAATGCGGGCAGCTTCGTGCAGGACGCCATCGTTCAACTTGAACTGACCGAACCCGATCTGGAAATCACCAAGGGCGTCGTCAGCAACGGCAACAGTTCAGGAACGTACAGCCCGGGCACCGTCGGCCCCGTTTCGTTTTCCGGCCCCGGCGGCGGAGACAACAACGTCGCCACCGCCGAATTCAGCGGCACGATCAATTCAACGAACCTGGCCGCGACTCCGATCGACAGCAACCTCGCGGGGATCGACGGCGGCGAACTTGTGAAGTTTGCGATCGTGATTGAAAACGTCGGTTCCAGCCGCAACGGCGCGTTCGACGTGCAGATTTCCGATTCGCTGCCGGCCGGCTTTTCCGTTCCCGGTTCCGGGCTGAATCTCAGCGTCACCGACGGTACCGGAGCCGCCGTGGCCTTCACGGATCTCGGCGGCGGCCTGTTCGGATCCGGCCTGCGGCTTGACGACGGCGCGACCGGAGCCATCGCCGAATTCGATGCCACCAGCGGCACCAACATCGTTGTGATCACGTACGACCTGCAGGCCGACGCGGACATCCAACTCGGTTCCACAAACGCCAGCGCCGCAACGGTCGACAGCTATGCCGGAGCCGAAGGTGCTGCGAATCACGTACCGGGCGGACTTTCCGACGCGGCCAGTGTGACGGTCGCATCGCCAACCGTGACCAAGACGATTGTTTCCACCAGCCAGGCTCACACAACCGGAAATGATGTCGCGATCGGCGAAATCATTCGCTACCGCGTCGATATCGACATCCCGGAAGGAACCCTGACCGCCGCTTCGTTTGTCGATACGCTCGACGCGGG
>JAWKUA010000026.1 GCA_041398785.1 Planctomycetaceae bacterium
ACGCCACCGGCAGAGGTTGTGTCGGCCCGCCGGGCCTGAAACGCTGTTGACTCAACACCCCCATTTTCCGGATGAGCCATCTATTCGAAATCCAGCGTTGAAAACTGCTGGCTCAGCCAGTCGGTGAGGTCAGTCGATTCCCAGCCGCCTCCCGTGAAGAGTTCACGAAACTTGTCGCGAAGTACTTCGTCGAACCGGTTTCGGACATCCGTTCACAACATGTAACGGCCGGAACTCTGCTTGGTGAACTGGCGGCGGTCGCTGAGTTGCGTCCATGACATCGGGCAAAGCCTCACCCGAGGAAACGCGTCGAGTTCCAGCAGCCGAATCAAATGCAATGCCGGCCACCCCGCTGATTTTTCGCACCTGGCGGGGAGTTGCGCCTACCGTCGCTTTTCGGTCAGCGACATGTTCCGGACAAACACGGTTCCCTTGGCCAGGCCGAGCACGAAGCCGATGCGGTTGTTTTTCTCGACGACGTCGCTGGCTGTGAAGGTGATGGAGTACTCGCGGAACTCGCGGGTGAGGTTCTCTTCCTGATTCAGGCCGATGCCGTGCCAGTCGGCTTCGTTGATAATCCCCATCGCAAGCACCGCAGAGTTATCCGGCGACTTCGCGGAAAACGTCAGTTCATAAGTCGCGCCGTCTTTCAGGTCGATGCCGGCTTGGTATGCCTGCACGTGCCAGTTTTCCTCCGACAGTGCCGTTGTGTGAAACACGATCGCATCGCCGTCGGCTTCCATCGAACCCTGGCCGTTTTCGGTCAGTTCGAATTGCCAGGAATCCGGATTGCTGGTGGGCTTCAGCAGTCCGAATGTGCTGACGCGTTCGGCGGTCCAGGAGGAATCGCGGGCCTGGCCGCCGAAGTCCATCATCCGCCAGCCGGCGATTCCGGACGGCGTCACGATTCCCTGGTACGTCGAAACGAAGTCACGGTTTCGGAAACTGCTTTTCGCGTCGAAGGTCAGCTTGTTGCCTTCCATGACCGGATCGATCAGGTCGCTGGTTTCCGGCGGATCATCGCCGCGCTGAGACGTGTAGGTTCCGCTGAGCTGGCCGCCGGTGCGCTGCAGCGAGATCGTGGTGACAACGGCATTGTTTCCGCGGCGCGCGGTCCAGGTGTATTCGCCGGTCGGATCGACGCTGGCTGCCGGGTCGAATCCGGGAAACAGTTCTGTGGTTTCCGGCCGAATGGCGGCCGCTTCGGCCACAGGGTCGGCGGCCGACGGTTCGACGCCGGGATAGTCGCGCCAGATCCAGCGCAGCATCTGCGGCAGCATGGCTCCTCCGTGATCGTCGGAATGCCCGCCTTCGCCGAACACGTGAGCCATGTCGTAGCTCTGTTCCTTCAGAGCGGCGACCATCTTTTGGTTTTGAATATGCCAGTCCCGGTTCGGATCGCCCGGATTTCGCAGATCGTTGACGCCGTCCTGCAGAAAGATGCGAATGGCTTTCCTGTCGGCTTCCATCACAAGATCCGGGTAGACGTGGCCGCCGTGAATGTTGGTGAAGCTTCCGATCAGGCTGATGACGTTGCGGAACTGATCGGGTCGTTCCCACGCCACGGTGAACGCGCAGATGCCTCCGCTGCTGGCTCCCCCAATGGCGCGGCCGGCCGGATCTTTGGTCAGGTTGTATTTCTTTCCGACTTCCGGCAGCAGTTCGTCAATCAGCATGCGCGCGTAGTCGTCGGTCAGAACGTCGTATTCACGGTCGCGGTTGTCGGGATTGCCGGTGCCGATGCTGTCGGGAAACTCATCGCCCCGCTGGCCAGGAGTCACGAAGATGCCGATCGTGACCGGAATCTGCTTCCTGGCGATCAGGTTTTCCAGAACCTGAGGAACCCGCAGAACTCCCTCGGGATTGATTGCTCGTGCGCCGTCCTGAAACACCAGAACGCAGGCAGCGTCATTCGGCCGGTACTGAGCGGGAACGTAGACCCAATACCTGCGAACGGTGTTCGCGATGATGTCGCTGCGGAACAGAAACGGACCTTCCAGCGTTCCTTTTGGAACTCCATCCTGAGGCAGCGAATCCGGTCCGAGCGGATACCGCACCTGAGGCTGCGGATCTCGCCGCGCGGGACGTGTTGCTTCCTGCGCGAATGCCGACGCCGGCGTGGTCGTCACAGCCAGCAGGATGATGAACGCAGGAAGCAGAGGTCTCATGGTCTTCTCCGGAATTGCGTGGCTGTGCAACGGTTGCGTGACTGTGCGATGATTGCGTGACTTGGGATTTGAGTGCTGCCGCCGGAATGCTTCACCGTCTGGATTTCGCAGTACGACCGTGTCCGTACAGTATAACCGTGTCAGTGAACCGACGGCGGACGGGATTCCGTGTTGTCACCAGCAAAGCAGATGACTGCGGAAACCGGACAAAAGAGGAGAAATGTGGCGGCGGACGTTGACGTCAGGCGATATCGCGTTGCTGTGTTCACGATGTTACCGCCCGGTCTTCCAGAAACAGAATCCCTGACCCTTCTCCCGGACCAGCGCGTGCGTACGCTGACCGTGGTGAAAGGCTCCGCCGCCGTATCATGTCAACACCACAACGGATTGCCAGTCTCTCGAAAACGACCGAATTTCACGAAGAACGCAAAAGAACCGCCCTTCCGGGGAATCCGGGAGTCGCCGAGCGTCCACTTGCCGGAGCCGGCTGGCTCCGGTAGCCGGCACCTTCGCACCTGCAGCGCCTGACCGGTGGCTCACGCCGCCGGCTAACGGCATGTCGGCCCGCCGGGCCTGAGACGCATTTGGATCACCGCCGCCAATTCCCAAATGAACCGAAAAGCAGTTCGTGAAGCTCAGTTCTGCAGAAGGACCGGAACCCCGGTCGCGCCGCCGAGTCGACGGGGCTTCTGACCCGCATGCTGCGGATCGATTCCAAAAACAGTAACGGCGGACTCAGTGGCGGCAGGGCGACGAGAGACGTTTCGTGGGTTCGACAGGCCTGGCTTGTCACTCACCGGTCAGCCGTCGCCGCGGTCCGGGATGTATCTGTTCACGAGTTCCGCGTAGTCTTCGCGAACGGGAGTGAACACGTCCAGCACCACGGCCGGACCGTCCACCGCAACCGCGCGATGCGGAACGTTGGGAGGAATCAGATACAGCGAACCGGCTTCGACTGTTCGAGTTTCGTCGCCGATAGTCAGCTGCATTCTTCCCTTTAGCAGAATGCCACCCTGTTCGTGCGGATGATTGTGCAGCGGAATTTCCGCTCCATCGTCCATTTCGAGATACGACAGCATGAGGTTTTCGCCAAACGGCGTCCTCATGCGACAACCGGGCACGGGTTCGATCACGTTGATCTCGTCGAGACTGATGAAGGGCATTGCGTCACTTTCGTCGGACTGTGTGCGGATTTGCTTTGCAGCTGAGCCGTCGGCGGCTGAAACCATAGCAAAAAAGGGACGAAAGAGCCTTCTCGCGCTGCGAAGCAGTCGGGGCGTACGCGGAGGCAGCGGGGCGCGCGATTCGGCAGGCTCTCGGAAGCAATGCCGCGTGCGCCTGATTGGAATCCGAATCGAAGAGCGACCGGACGGAAACGTGTTAGACGGCGCCCCTGTGTTCGTCTGGGCTGAACACGATCCCGTTTACCGAGATAGAAATTTCCAGGAACCTCAGCCCTTCATAGGCTTGCGTATCTCCCCAGGATTAGCGCAATCTGGTTAGAATAGGCAGGTATTCCACGTCAGGTCCGAATTATCGCCTGGGTGGATGCCCTGCGTTGCCACGAACCGAGACAGGCTCGAAACGTGACAGGCACCGGCGGGACGAAGTCGACGGACGGCGCTTCGGTGTGCTCATCCGGAGCCAGCCCGGCTCTTGAGTTCCGCAAACACGTCATCATGGACAGGAACAGTGAAGTATGAGGAAGTTTCTGGGGTCTCTTGCCGGTGTTCGTCCGAAATCGCGTCGCTTTTCCGGTCGACGTACTTCCATTCGAAGTGACATTGATTGTCTGGAATCCCGGCTGCTGCTGGCGGCGGATCTTGTGCCCACACAGCTTCAGTCGGTCGCTGCGGCGACACCCGGTCAGACGATCGACATTCAATGGGCGGTCCGAAACTCAGGAGCCGACGCGGCGGGAGCATTCGGCGTCGAGTTCTATCTCAGCACTGACCTGGTGGCGGGAGGGCCGGACGACGCGGTACTTGGTTCCGACACCGTTGCCGGGCTGGCGGCCACAAGCGGAACGACCGGAACCCGGACGATCTCCGTAACTTTGCCGGACGCCCAGGATCCCTTCTGGAGCGGCGATAAGCAGTATTTTCTGCTGATCTGGGCGGACGCATTCAGTGTCATCGACGAAGCGAATGAAGACAACAACACGCTCGACGCCACTGTCAACGTGACGGGTACCGGGAACGCCACGGGCGATCTGACCGGCACGCTGACAGTGCCGGCAACGGGAGCCGCGGGCGGATCCATTAACGCCGACTGGACGGTCACATTCGCCGGCACGGGAAACGAAGGCCCGTTCGACGTTGAGTTTCTGGTGAGCCTGGACGACAAGCTGGATGCCAGCGACGTGTCTCTGGGAATTCAGCGCGTAAACACAATTGGCGCCGGTGCGACTGTCAGTCGCACGACATCGCTGCCGCTGCCAGCTTCGGGGAACTCGTTCTGGACCGGGAATACCACCTACTTCATTCTGATGAACGTCGATTCTCAACTGGTGGTTCCGGAATCCGATGAGACGAACAATCTGGCGTCGGATTCGCTGTCGGTGACGAACACCGGCAATTCGTTCGCGGATCTGACGGGAGTTCTGATGCTTCCGACCAGCCCCGTCGACGCCGGTACGGACCTGAGTTTCACCTGGGAAGTCAGCAATGACGGCGTCGCGCGTTCGGTTGCCACGAATGTCGAGTTCTTCCTGACCGGCAGCCCGTTTTCCGGTCCGGGAGACACGCCCTTCCGGACGCGCAGTGTTCCCGCGCTGAATGCCGGAGCCTCAAACGGCGTCAAAACAGAAGTCTACACGCTGCCTCCGTCGGACAGTCCGATCTGGGACCAGCCGACCGAAGGGACCTATTACATCGTGATGTTCATCGACCGGGCCGATGCGGTTCCGGAATCCGATCCCGGCGACGCCAATAACGAAGTCGCCGCACCGCTGATGGTGAACGTCAATTCCGGACCATTGCCGGACCTGCAGCCGCAGAGTTTCACGCCTCCGGCGTCGGGAGTCGCCGGCACGACAATCACCGCGTCATGGGAAGTTATCAACACCGGGCAGGGAGCCGCAGGAGCGTTCGGCACAATGTTCTACCTCAGCGACGAGCAGGGCATCACGCCCATGTCCGTGCTGCTGACAACGGCCAACACAACATCGCTGGCGGGCAATAACACAAAGACGGGAGTTCGTTCCACCGGCCTTCCGCTGCCGGCCGGAGGAGATCCCATCTGGTCGAAGGGTGACGGCACCTATTACCTGGTCATGGCCGTGGATGACTTCGGCGCGGTGACGGAAAGCAACGAATTCAATAACACGTCCGCCATCATTCCGATCACGATTACAAACACCGACGGAACCGGCACGACGCCGACTCTGGACATCGATCTCAGCGGCGGCACCCTGGACATTTTCACCGACGGAATTCTGATTGCCCGTCATATGGTTGGATTCACCGGGGCGAATCTTGTCCGGAATGCCGTCGCCGCCGGCGCTTCCCGACCGGCGGCCGCCGATATTTCCGCGTTTTTGAACGGTCCCGGAGCCGTGATGCTGGACGTGGATGGCAACGGGACTCACGACGTCTTCACCGACGGAATTCTGATCGCCCGCTATATGGTCGGCTTTACCGGAACACCGCTGATTCGGAACGCCGTCGGTTCCGGCGCGACTCGAACAACCGCAGCGGCGATCCTGGCTTTCCTGAACACCTACAATCCGCCCGCAACCATCGTGGCACCGTCGCAGCCAGCCGCCGCGTTTTCCGCGCCGGCAGCACCGTCCTCGGGAGCCACCTTGTTTTCCAGCGATGCCGCTCCGTCGGTGACGCTGGTTTCTGCGGGCGGAAGTGACGTCGGCGGCGGCTCGCCTTCGTCACGTGTCGATCAGCCATCCGGCGAGTTCAGCGGCAACACCATGATTCCGGGACCGGTTGTTCCGACCGTCAGCGACGACCTGTTTGGCTCGCCACTGCTGGATTCGGCGTTCTCTGACTTCGACGACCTGCTGGCGGCCAGATAACCGAAAATCCGCAGCAAAGTGTGGCCAGGTCTCCGGTCACGATTCGTGGCTTGCCGCGTTTGAAGACTGACGGACGATCGCCCGCTTCGCTGAAGCTGGTTTTCTTGTTTTGCAAGCCGCATGACGCTACTTGCCAATTCTGATCAGGGCAGAATGCCCGAAACCGTATTTCGGACGGGCAGGACGGCCGCCGGATTCATCCTGCTGTACCCCGGCCAGCGTCGGCCTCGAATACCGCTTCGACGAAACCGTCTTGTCGCTTGAATAGCGCGCCGTTCATGGTTGACTCGAATCGACAGACTGGCAAGACTGGCGCATCCGGGCACTTTGCACAGTTCAGAAAGGCTGCGTTATGCTCCTGTATTCCTGGCTCCGTTCACTGAAACGTCGAAATCTCACCGGGCGGACCAGTTCGCGTCGCCGTGGCCACAATCGAATGACGTCGCGGCCGGTCATTGAGTCGCTCGAAGACCGAGCTCTGCTGGCCGTACAAACGATCACACCGTCGATGACTGCCGTGTCCGTGACGAAGGGTGATCCGGCGACGTTCGACCTGAACTATCAGTCCGACGGCGTCACGGGCGGTCTGACTCTGCGGATGCACTTTGATTCCACGGAACTGGGATTCAACACCGCCAACGCCACAAACGTTTTTGCCAGCAGCAGTCTGGGAGTTGACGTTCAGCCGGATACAGGAAACGAAGACGGCGACGCCACCACCGATATGGTGGTGGTCGCGACATGGTTCGACCTGACTCAATCGTGGCCGCCGGCGGCGACGACTCAGCCATTCAGTCTGCTGACCGCAAACTTCCAGACGGCGAATCTGAATGGATCCTCTACCGTCAACTTCACTGCGTCACCGGGCGGCGTTGGTCACACGGTCGACCCGATCACATCCGTGGTCATCAGTGAAGCCGTGGCGCCACTGCCGACGATCTCCATCGCTAACGCCACTCCGGTCACGGAAGGCGCGGCGTCGGTCTTCACCGTGACGCTCAGCGCCAGTCCGACGTCTGCCGTGACGGTGATGTTTTCAACGGCCGACGGAACAGCCACTGCCGGTCAGGACTACACGGCTCGCACAAATCAGACGCTGACGTTCGCCGCGAATACGACCACGCTGACTCAGAACATCAGTATTGCGACGATCGACGACACAGATGTCGAAGCCGGGGCTGCGGAAACGTTCCTGGTCAACCTGACAACCCCGACAAACGCCACGATTGCGACGGGGCAGGCGACGGGCACAATCAATGACAACGATGTTCCGCCAACCCTGTCCATCAATGACGTCACCGTCGACGAAAACGCGGGCACTGCCGTATTCACCGTCACGCTTTCGGCGGCCAGCAGCCAGACGGTGACTGTGGGCTTCGCAACAGCCAACGGGACGGCCACCGCGGGTCAGGACTACACCGCGACCAGCGGAACCGCCACGATCACGGCGGGCATGACCACCACGACGATTTCCGTGCCGATTTTGAACAATCCTGCCGTGGAACCGTCGGAGACATTCAACGTCAATCTGACGAATCCGGTGAACGCCACCATCGCGGATGCTCTGGGGGTTGGCACCATCGTCGACGACGACACACTTCCGACGCTGGCCATCAACAACGTTACCGTCGACGAATCAGCCGGCAATGCCGTGTTCACAATCACGCTGTCGGCGGTTTCCGCCACCAATGTTTCGGTGAACTTCGCGACGGCCAACGGGACTGCGACGGCGGGTCAGGACTACACGGCCACCAGCGGAACGGCGACGATCGCCGCCGGAATGACCACCGCCACGGTCACGGTGCCGATCATCGACGACACTCTGGATGAAGCGGATACGGAACGGTTCAACGTCAACCTGACTTCGCCCGTGAACGCCACAATCGCGGATGCTCAGGGTATCGGCACGATCAACGACGACGACCTGCCGCCGGAGACCGGCTCCATCCACGGCCGCAAGTTCAACGACCTGAATGCCAACGGATCTCGCGACACCAACGAACCGTGGCTGAACGGCTGGACAATTCAGCTTGTTGACTCCAACGGAAACGTCGTTGACGAACAGGTGACGATGGATCAGGACCTGGACAATAACGGCACCATCGATCCCGCCACGGAAACGGGGTGGTACTGGTTCAACAGCGTGCTGCCGGGAACTTACACACTTCAGGAAGTGGTCCAGGACGGCTGGCGTCAGACAACGCCATCGTCGGAACTGGAGATTCTGGCGTTTGAACTGGACACTCAGTTTGACTTCGTCGCCACGGGCAACAACTTCCAGAACTGGGGCGGTCTGAACGAAAAGTGGTTCTTCGGTTCCAGTCAGTGGTACTACATCTCGCCGACCGGCGAGCTGTTTCAGTGGAACGGCAGTCCGGCGATCGCCCTGACCGGGATTTCCGTCGCTCAGTTGGATGCGACGTACCACGCCGACACGTCACTGCTGACCGACGCGCGGCCGGCGACCGAAAGTGCCACAGTTGTCGTCACCGCCGGTACCGAAATCAACAACTTCGATTTCGGCAACTTCAACGAAGGCCAGCCCGGATCGATTCACGGTCGCAAATTTGACGACATGAACGGCAACGGCGTCCATGACGCCGGCGAAGCCTGGCTGAACGGCTGGACGATTCAACTGCTGGACGCCGACGGCAATGTTGTCGACGAACAGGTGACGATGGACCAGGATCTGAACAACAACGGCACGATCGAATCCGCGACGGAAAGCGGCTTGTACTGGTTTAACGACGTCGCTCCGGGAACCTACACCGTTTCCGAAATCGTTCAGGATGGCTGGGAACAGACGGCTCCGTTCAATCAGGACAGCCGTGAAGCCTACGACCTGGACCAGGCCGAACAACTGCGGTTCACAGGCAACCTGTTCGAAAACTACGGCGGGCTGAACGAACGCTGGCTGCTGGGCCGCAACGGATGGGTCTATATCACTCCGGACGGCAACGTCTTTAAGTGGAATGGAAGTCCGCGCAACCGTCTGTCAGGCAGCCTGATCGCCGAATTGTCACCGGCGTTCCATGCCGATCCGTCGCTGCTGTACGACGCCCCGGATCCGTCCGGGCTGGAAGTGACTGTCGGTCCGGGACAGATCGTCGAAGATGTCGACTTCGGGAACCGGCTGATTCCGATTCAGGATGCGATCATGTTCCCCGGCACGGGCAACATCAGCCTGGAAATCTCGCGCGGCGACGTGATTCTGACAGGAGACTCCGGCCACAACGGCGTCATCATCTACCTGAACGGCAATGGTTATGTCACGATTGAGGGACTGGGACGAACCACAGTCAACGGAAGCCCGTTTCCGCAGGTGCTGAACGGCTGGACGTCAATCCCGGATGATCTGCGAATCAGTCTGCGTTCCGGCAACGATGCCGTTGTGCTGCAGGGCATTCAGATCGGAAATGATCTGAACGTGAACCTGGACGGCGGCAACAATTACCTGCTGGCCGACGGTCTGCTGGTGCGTGACAACCTGATTTATCGATCCGGTGCCGGCGACGACATCGTCGGTGTGCGCAATTCACAGGTGAACGGCCGGGTGTCGGTTGCGACAGACGGCGGAAACGACACCGTGGGAGTCGACAATGTCCTGGTCGCGGGAACCTCACTCCTGACGACTGGCGCAGGAAACGACCTGGTGCTGATTGGAGGCTCCACCTACCAGGACAACGCGACGCTGCTGATGGACGGCGGTCAGGACTCGCTGGCCGTGGACGGCAACAACTCCTTCGGCGGCAACCTGACGGCGAATGGCGGCGCGCTGTCCGACGGCGTTGCAATGCAGCCCGGAAACTCATTCGCAAAGACGCCGAAGATTTCCGCCTTTGAGCGTGACACGCTTCCGAATCTCGACAGTATGCTGGATGCGGTGCTTCAGGAACTGGCTGACGTCGGCCTGGACGTCGTCGTCGGTGATGCGTTCTGACCGCCGCAGTAGCGACGATCGATCTCAGCCTGACAGGCCTCCGCGGATTCCTTTCCGGATTCGCGGAGGCCTTTTTTTCTGCGCGAATGGCTGCGGACGCGCATTCGTCGCGAGATTTTCGGTACCGACACGCGGTGTCCTGCCCGGTTGAGGCACCGCGTTACTCTTCCGCCGTATCGATGTGCTGTTGCCAGATTTTGCGAATCAGTTCGATACGGCGTTCGACGGTTCGCAGCCCGCAGTCGCGTTCCGCGGCGATTTCCCGGTTGGTCCGGCCTTCCAGCTTCGCCAATGCGATCGCGCGCTGTTCCGTATCCAGTTGTTCGAGCAGCATCCGGCACTGTTCGTTCAGCATCGCCAGGACATCGGGCCCGGGATCTTCGTTCAGGAATCGGTCAAGCGCCGCGGCTCCGTCGGCGTCGGCCTGAATATCGGCTTCTGACAACACACGCCCGCCGCCGCGTTTTTCACGCCGTTCGTAAGCGATCAGATTGCAGGCTTTCCGAACCGTCAGGACGACCAGCAGCGGCCACAGACTGCCGCGATCCTGCAGCTTTGGAAAATGGCCCCGTTCCGCTCCGCGACACATGCTGTGGAACGCGCTCAGAGCAACGTCTTCCTCGTCGGCGGCGCGGCTGATCGCGCCGCGCAGCCGCACGCGGGCAAGTCCCACAAGCCGCTGGAAATATCGGTTCCAGAGTTGTTCGGCCGCCGCCTGGTCACCCTGCTTTAGTCGTACGATCCAATGCGTGATAGTTTCGTCAGCGGACATTAAACTGGAGGTCCCTCAATCGTGTCTTCTGCGAATCGGCGGTGGCGGCCATGCATGACCATTCTGACAACCGGCCGTTGCAGGACGAACGCCAAATTGACCGCATCGCTCACGATTTTGAACAGGCGCTGCGGCGCGGCGAGGCTCCCCGGATTGAAGACGTCATTCGGGACAATGCTGAATATGAAGTTCCGCTGCTGCGCGAACTGGTTCTGGCCGAATGCGAACACCGCGACTCCGGCGGAATTCCGGCCGACTGGGATCACTATGCCGCGCGGTTTCCACAACACGCGGAACACCTGAGAGCGTGGCGGTTGCAGTTCGATTCGCAGTTCAACGCAACCGACACGACGCGGCTGGAAGAACTGAATTCGGCAGCGGCGACACGGCTTCCGAATCCGAACGACGAAGCGGCTAACGAATCCGGTGCGGCAGACGCGCCGCTGGCGCCACTGGAGATGACCGATTTTGAGATCCAGCGTCGGCTTGGAAAGGGCGGACAGGGCGAAGTGTTGCTGGCTCGCCAGAAGAGCCTCAGTCGTCCCGTGGCCATCAAACAACTGAACGCCGCGGCGACGGATAGTCCGGAAAGCGTGCGGCGGTTCGTCCGAGAGGCTCGCACGATCGCGCAGATCCATCATCCTCACGTCGTGATCATCCACGGGATCGGCCGATCGAATGCAGGCGGTCTGTTTCTGGTGATGGAATACGTCGAAGGTCCGGATCTCGCCAGTCAGATTCTCGACAAGCCGTTCGACTTTCGTCAGGCTGCGGAAACGGTCAGCCAGATTGCGGACGCCGTCGCCCACGCTCATCAATCGGGCGTGATCCATCGCGACCTGAAGCCGCAAAATATCCTGTGGGATCGGCTGCGGGGTCCCGTCGTTACGGATTTTGGTCTGGCCAGGGATCTGCGCGATGCCGATGAATTGACGCTGACCGAACAGGTCATGGGGACACCGGCCTACATGGCTCCGGAACAGGCTCACCGGCGGTTCGGCGCGGTGACGGAACGGACCGACGTGTACGGTCTGGGAGCCATCCTGTTTGCCACGCTGACCGGTCGCGGGCCGTATTCCGGAATGTCCCTTGGCGAAACGCTGCACGCGCTGGGCAGCGCCGAACCGACTCCCGACGTGCGGACACTGCGGCCGGAAACTCCCGACGGCCTGGCCGACATCTGCAACCGCTGTCTGGCAAAGTCCCCGGACGAGCGGCCGTCTTCGGCGCAGAAACTTGCGGAGGCTCTCGATGCCTGGCTATCCGGCAGACTTCCGGTCGAGGCCGATCAGCAGCCCGTGAAACACGCATGGCGAAAGCCGGCTGCCGATGCGCAGACGCGGCAGATGTTCGGTCCGTATCGACTGCTGGAACGCATTGATTCGGACGCAACGCGGATGATTCATCGAGCGGTCGCTGCCGACGGCAGACAGGTGCTGCTGAAGCAACTGCCCCCCGATTGGCGCACCGAACAGCTAAGGCGGTCTCATTTTCGCCAGGAAGTTCTGCTGGCCACACGAGTGCGCCATCCGTGCCTGGCGGAGTTTATCGATGCCGGGACAATCGACGACACGGAATACCTGGTCGTGAGTTTCGTGGACGGCGAAAGCGCGTCTCAGCGACTTCAGCGCGACGGAGCGTTCAGTGAGCAGCGCGCGGCCGAGATCCTGCAACCCATCGCGGAAGTTCTGCACCAAATCCACGAAGTCGGAGTTTTCTACCGGGACCTGAGACCGCAGAACATCATCCTGACGGGATCCGGTCAGCCGATTCTGGCGGACGTTCGCTTCAGCACTGAACTGGCCTTCGGTGATAACCAGACGCTGATGGGATGGGGGCCAATCAGTTCGTTGTGGCTCGCCCCGGAAAGGCTTCTTGGCCAGCCGTCGACCGTCGCCGGTGATGTCTATTCGCTGGGAGCGACGCTTTACGCTCTGGTTACCGGTCACGCGCCGTTTGAAGACGTCACCGACGCGATCGCTCAGATGATCCGGAAGTCCAGCGGCAGCTACACGCCCGCCAGAGAATTCGTGCCGAACCTGAGCGACGAGATTGTCGACCTGATCACGGACGCGATGGCGGATGCTCCCGCCGATCGCCCCGCGTCCGCTGCCGAGTTCGCCGAGCGATTAGAAGACTGTCTGCAATGTCTGAAACTCGGAGCCGACGCTGACGCGACAGACGACCCACCGTCCGGCCTGGAAACGGGTGCCGGCCCGCTGGTCCTGCATGAGAACGCACAGTTCAGCGTGTACCGGCCAAAGGCCATTCCGCCCGGAAGATGGGAACCAATGCTGGCGTTCGCGCACCTGTCCGAACTTCCGCCGGACGCCGCATCCGACGCAATTGAGCCGCTGGAAGAAGTTCGTCGGCAGGCAGAACAGGTGCTGGGACCGCGGGCAGAAAATTTCCAGGCATTGACTTCCGATGCCGGCCAGCCCATTCCTCACGGCGGAGAACTGACGTTCGTGCCGAGCGGCGAAGGGCTGGAATTCAATCCTCCGTCGCGCACGTTCCGATGGCTGGAATCAGTCCACCGGGAAGAATTCCGGTTTCGCGCTGATGCGGCGCTGGATGGTCAGACGGCTCGGGGACACATGTCTGTGTTCCTGGGAGACATCCTGATTGCGGAGGTCAATCTGGTGACTCGCGTCAGTCGGCACACGGACGACAACAGCGACAGCGATTTGTCTTCGCGCAATTCGGCGTATCGGTTTCGGAGAATCTACGCCTGCGTCGCGGCGGAAGATTCCGCGATCGCGGAACAGTTTCGCGATTACGCTTCAGCCATGCGCGATTCCTGCCTGACGCTCAATCATTATCGCGGCGCCGTCCGACTGGATGATGAAGAACGGCGGCAAATTCACTCGGCTGACGTGTTTCAGCTCTACTGGTCGAATCATTCCATGAATTCTCCGGGCATTGAGGAACGCTGGCGTTTTGCACTTGGGCTGAATCGGCCGGAATTCATTCGATCGCTGTATTGGGAGGAACCGTTTCCGGCCGATCCCGTGCGTTCATTGCCGCCCGCCGAACTGCTGGCTCTGGGGTTTCAAAAGATTCGCATCGTGCCCGCGCTCGCCAAACCGGCTCCGACCGGCAGGCCGGCACGAGTCAGCCGCAAACTTGATCGTGTCCGCAAACCTCGCTGCGTGACTTCCGAAGCCCGACTGGAAATCATGTCCGGATCCAATCAGGGAAAAGTGTTCACGCTGACAAAGGACTGTATCACCATCGGACGTCACCCTAACTGCGACGTTCCGTTGTCGACGCATTTCCTCTCCAGATTTCACACTCAACTGATCCGGAACAACGGGGAGTGGTTCGTCGGTGACATGCAGAGCCGCCAGGGAACGTTTCTAAACGGGAAAGCGATCAACGGACAAACCCGCCTGAAAGATGGTGACTTGATTCATATCGAGAATGTCCTGATCGCGTTCCGGCTACTGTCCGCTGACTCCGACTCCAATGCCAACGCCCCGAGTTTCCGGGACGACACGCAGTCGCGCACGACCCTGACTGCCGACGTTCAGACCGACCAGATGCCGCCGGAACCCGAATCGCCGGCCGACGACGAACTCGCTGCCGAAGGCATCCCGCGGCTCCGAAAACACGTCGCCGTGGACGTACAGAAACGGCTCGGCGTCACGACGCCTGCGAGCGATTCACCGGAAACGCCGAGTGCGGGGATTCCTTCGACGACGTCAAGCGAACGTTCCGTCGACGCGCCGAGCCGTGCCAAAAAGTCGGCGGACGAAGGTGTCTGGGCCAGCAGTTCGCCCAGGTCGCGGCGAACTCCGTCAGTGCTTGCCATCGTGGTCGTGATCACGACGGCAATCGTCGCCGTGATCGTCGGAAAGCTGCTGACGGGAAGCTGACCGGTGGTTGCCGGATACAGACGCCGGGCGGCTGCTCAGTGTTCGCTTTCGCGCGGTTCAGAGTCGGGAGTCTGCTGGTCGTCCCGTCCTGCCGCAGCGGCTCTGTCGGCGGAGTCGAACGCCATGACTTCGTCCATGATCCCCTGCCCTCGAGCTTTGCGGACGCGGTTCAGTTTTCCGCCCAGTGCCTGGAAACACCCCATCGTTCCGGTCGTGGACGCGGCAAACGTCATGGCCTGATCGGCTCCGACGCCCATCTGTGCCGCGGTTGCGATGGCATCCTGATTCGCCCCAAGGAAGATGAATTGCCAGGAGTACTTTTCCCGCTGTTCGCGAATCATTTCGTTAATTCGGTGAAGCGTGAATTCGCGGCTGGCGTTTTCGAAGCCGTCAGTCAGCGTGACGAAGATCACGGTCCCCGGCCGTTTGTGTTCCCGCAGCCGGCTCAACCGCTGCCCGGTCGCGACGATTGTCCGGCCCATCGCGTCCAGCAGCGCCGTGGATCCGCGAGGCTGATACGTGCGGTCTGTCAGCTTCGGAGCCTTGTTGACGTTGCGTCCGGCGTACATCGGTTCGTACTGATCGTCGAACTGCACCAGCGACAGTTCCGCGATACCGTCACCGGAACACTGCGACGACAGAAACCCGTTGAAGGCTTCAATCGTCGCGGCCTTGATGAAACCCATGGATCCGGATCGATCCAGGACGAATGTGATGTCGGTCAGGTCAGTTCGAGGCATCGTCGGGAATCCTTTGTGGATGGACTGTCGCAGCGGCATGCGCCCCGGCGGACGTCGCCGGAAGCCATCGAATGTCGCTGTGTCTGTCTGTCACTCAGGATTCCGGCGCAGAACCCGCCAGGATTTCCGAAAAAAGATTTTGTCGGGTGAATGGGGGCATCGCAGAGTCTCTGCAACCGATTCATTCGCAGGACGAACTCAAACCCGTGCCGCCCGCTACCATCCGGCAGGCGGTTCCCAGAGTTCTACCTTGTTGCCCTCCGGATCAATGACCCAGCCGAATTTCCCAAACTCAGATTCTTCGAATTTCTCCAGAACGGTGCAGCCTTCTTCCTTCAGAACGGCCAGCAGCGACCGCACATCAGCAACGCGGTAGTTGATCACAAACGGTGCTGCGCTCTGCGACAGACATTCGCCGTCCGCCGGTCCAATGGACCATACGGTGGTTCCGGATGTCGGATTACCTTCCGAATCCTGCCATCGGAACGTGGCGCCGCCCCAATCCTGCACGTCAATTCCAAGGTGCCGCTTGTACCAGGCTTGCATCGCTTTTGGATCCTTCGCTGCGAAGAAGATTCCACCGATGCCGGTGACTCGTTTCATTTTCGATTGTTCCTGTGAGTCTGCATGAAGGCGAAGTGCGGTATGTCGCACGATGAACTGCGATCGATCCGGTGGCAGGGACGCTGGCGGATGGATCGAGCGTTGCCGTTGCGGCTTCGTGAGTCGTTGTGTATCCAGAGGAACCCGTCAACGGTCCAGAGCGGACGTAATGGCAGGTTACACGGCGGGGAATGCGTTGTCACGATGCTCAGCCGACCCTGAAAGCGAACTCACGTCGCGCTGCTCGCCTGCGATTGCGACCCGGCGATATCGAATCCCTGGTGGTTGTGGTGCTTTGCACTTCGAAGTGCTCGGCTATCATTCCGGGAGAATAACTTTTGAGGTGCATGGAATCCTTTTGTATGACATTGAAGCGACAGGACCTTGACGCCAGCCCGTTTCGGCAGTTCGAAGCGTGGTTTCAGGCGGCAAACGATGCCGGGCTGCATGAACCCAATGCGATGAGCCTTGCGACGGCAACTTCGCAGGCCGCGCCGTCTCTGCGAACGGTGCTGCTGAAGTACTGGGACGAACAGGGATTCGTGTTCTTCACCAATTACGGCAGCCGCAAGGCTCGTGAGATCAACGAGAATCCTCAGGTCGCCGTACTGTTCTACTGGCCCCCTCTGCAGCGGCAGATTCGAATCGAAGGAGCCGTTCAGAAGGTATCTTCCGCGGAATCGCTGCGGTATTTCGCGACGCGCCCCCGAGGCAGCCAGTTGGGAGCCTGGTGTTCGGCACAGAGCACGGCGATTTCTTCGCGGTCGATCCTGGAAGCGAAGCTGGCTGAGATTCGGCAGAAGTTCCAGGAAGGGAAGATTCCGCTGCCTTCGTTTTGGGGCGGATATCGAATTGTCCCGCGACGATTCGAATTCTGGCAGGCCGGCGACGACCGTCTGCATGATCGGTTCGTGTATGAGCCGGCGGAAGACGCAACCTGGTCCATTCAGCGACTGGCTCCCTGACATTGCGCCCCCTGACATCGGGCTCCCCGGCTTCCGCGTGAACCGGGTTGGTCCCCGTGCGGATGGCCCGTCCGGCGTTCGCCCTTCCGGTGTTCGGGCGATTGCAGCGGTACACCAGCCGCCTCGGACGATTTCGCCAGGCCCGATTGACCGGTGACAGCATTCGCGCTCGCAGTTCGTCGGTCAGACGCAACGGCTGCCCGGCAACCGCCGCGCTCGTTTGTTCTGGTTCGTGGCGACCATTTGAAGGCGGGCGAGAACTGGTACCGACACCATGCCGTCGGCCTTCATGCGGTGTTCACAGACTTCGGCGACAGTTATTCTTGCGGCAATTCCGGAGGCGCAAGATTTGCCTGACCGTGATCTGTCTGAGGCGCGAAGAGAACGTTTTGAACTGGCTGAAATCACGACTGTTCTGGCGGATCATCGGGATCTATGTCCTGTTGTCGACGCTTGCGCTCGGCGGCTTGCTGATCACACTGACGGAGCGACTGCGTGCTCACGGCAGACATGAACTGGAAGCGGAGAACCGCCGAGTTCTGCAGGCGATCTGCGAAAGTCTGTCCGGCGGCGCCTCACTCGCTTCGATCGCAGGGGACTGGGAGCCGCTGCTGGGCAGCCGGAATCAATCGCTGGTTCTGCTGGACGATGCCGGGACGATCGTTGCCGCGACGCACGGCGGTGACGCGCTGAGCAGCGCGACGCTTGGTTCGCTTGTGCGCAGCACTCGCCACGAACGCGCAGTGACCATCTGGCTGGCCGGCAGACCGACCGTCGTTGTAAGTGCAGCGTCCGTCGAATCTGCGGCGTCCGATGTAGCGGTGGTTGTGCTGCAATCAGATGTTGCCGACAGACTGGAAGCGTCTGAAGCGGTGGTGAATTCCGCGGGGCGAGCGGCCGTTGTAGCGTGGCTTTGCGGAACCGCGTGCCTGGCGTTTGTCGCGTCGACGTTTGTGGGACCGCTGCGTTCGCTGATGTCGGCGATGACCATGTCAGAATCTTCCCAGGACCGGCGAAGCGATCTGCTGTTGCGGCTCAGCGACCGGCCGGACGAATTCGGCCAGATCGCCAGGTCGCTCAGGAACGTTGAGTCCGACCGGCGCAACAAACTGGCGGAGCTGCAGAAGTCGGAAACGCAGGTTCGAGCACTGGCGACTCGACTTTCCACGGTTCTGCAGTCGATGGTGGAAGGCGTTGTCGCGGTGGACACCAGCGAACGCATCCTGTTCGCCAACGACGTGGCCGGAAAACTAATGGGACTTGAGCCTTCCGAAGTGGAAGGGCGTTTCATCTACGAAGCAATCCGCAGTCCTCACGTGCAGGACACGGTTCGGGAAGCGATTCTTGCCGAAGAGCCGACGACATTGGAATTCAAGCTGCCGCGCGGCGGGCAGCAGCTTTCTCTGGTGGCGGCTCCGATTCGCGGCGAAGGAGCGACCGGCGCGGTGCTGGTTTTCCACGACGTGTCGGAAATTCGCCGGCTGGAATCGATGCGACGCGATTTTGTCAGCGGCGTGTCCCACGAACTCAAGACGCCGTTGACCGTGATTCAGGCCTGCACGGAAACTCTGCTGGACGGTGCCATCGATGACCGGGACGCGGCCCTCCGGTTCCTCAGGCAGATTGAGGAACAGTCGGAGCGACTGCTGCAGTTGATTCTGGGAATGCTGCAGCTTGCTCGTGTGGAGTCCGGGGAGCAGGCATTCAACAGGGAGCCTGTTGCGGTGCATGAAATCGGTGCACAGGTCATTCAGTCACTGAAGCCCGTCGCCGAAGCCCGATCCATTCAGCTTTCAATGACCGGCGAAGCGGAAATGTATGTGCTTGCCGACTACCAGGCACTGCGGACCGTGCTGAGTAACCTGGTCGACAACGGAATCAAGTACACTCCGGAAGGCGGGCAGGTCACACTGGAACTTTCCGCGGAAACTCACGCCGGCGTTATTCGCGTTCAGGACAACGGCGTCGGCATCCCGGAGAAGCACCGTCGCCGTGTGTTCGAGCGGTTCTATCGCGTGGAACGGGATCGGAATCGCGAACGAGGTGGCACCGGACTGGGACTGGCGATTGTCAAGCACCTGTGTAACACGATGCGGGCGGAACTCAGCCTGCACAGCCGAGCGGGCCAGGGGACAACCGTCACTATTCGGTTTCCCGTCGAGGACGGACAATGACCAAAGAAGACTTTCGCAACTGGCTGGTAAAAAAAATCGAAACGCAGCAGAAGCTGACGATCGGTGCCAGCGCCGCGATGGCGGTGCTGGGACTGCTGGCGTTTGTTGTTCAGGGAGGAATTCTCTACTGGCTGGTTTCGTTCGGATACGGCCGGACGACCGGCGCCATGGTGATCCTCGGACTGTTCGGCGGAATGGGAGTTTTCACGTTTCTGACCGCTCCGGGGAAACTCCGCGATGGTGAATTCGAAGCGAACACGCCGGACGGTTCCATCACGGTGCGCGTTGCTCCCACCATGTCCGCTGCCTGGACGTTTGCGATGGGCAGTCTGGAGTCTGACCAGTCATGGCCTGAAAGAATCTTCGGCCTGCTGATGCTGGTTCCGCGGCTGATCTGGACCGCCTGGTACATGTACGGGCGCATTGAGCAGGTCCGGCAGATCGATATCAACGCGTGCGCGGCCGTTCTGCGACTGTTGTTCAAAAAGTCCGAAAAGGTCAGCGTGGAGACGATCGCCGAAAAACGAAGCGGTACTGATCTGACAAAGACGCTTCGGGAAGTTTCGCTGATCGACGGAGTCGTATTCCTGACAAAGCGGGATGTCGGTATCAGCATCGCTCCGCGGTTGTCGGAGGATCTGGCGAAGTGGCGCGAAAAGCTTGGCGAATCATCCGAAGCTCCGTCGTCACCGTTTGCTGACTGATGCCGCAGCACGGTGATATCCAGTGAAACGGCCGATCGTTCCGGTTCGAAGCCTCAGGCGATCATGACCCTTCGGCAGCCGCGACAAGCTGTTCGACGGTGTGTCTCAGCAGTCGGTCGCCGCCGAACTGCATTCCCAGACCCTTGATCTTGTCGCTGACAATCTGATGCCGGGGCACCGGACATTCACCGTTGATCACTGCGTCGCTGCCGGAGATTTCCTTTGCCAGCTCGGCGACTTCGCAGTCGGAGATATATCGGTCGTAGCAACTGAAGACTTCTCCGGCGACGGCGTCGGCATGCAGCAGGATATCCACGGCCTCCGCGACATCCGCCGCATGTACCTCCTTTCCGCCGCGGTGGCATTCGACGGTTTCCCCGGCGGCCACGCGCCGCACCAGATCGTACCACTTGCTGCGGGACGGCACATGATGCAGTCCGTAAATGCCGGTTGGCCGCAGCGCGCAAATCGTGTAGCCGGCGCCAAAACCATAGCTGTGAACGAACTGCTCAATCGCGGCCTTGTAGGCTCCATAGTGAGTCGTCATCCACAGCGGATGAGTTTCGTCGAGCGGCCGGTCGTCGAGAATCTTTTCGTGAACCGCGCACGTGGAAATGAAGACGAACCGGCGAACGTGCAGTCTGCGAGCCGCCTCGATGAGCTGCACCGAACCGACAACGTTTTTCTGCACGAACTCCGTGATGTCGCCTTCGCCGCCGCGAAACGTGTCACCGGTACGATGCAGGCCGGAGTGGACGACCGCGTCGCAGCCTTCCAGCAGAGCCACACACGAACGTTCGTCGCCAAGTTCGCCGCGGACCCAGGTGACATCCATACCGCCGTCGCCCGGTTCATAGCAGTCACTTTCCGAGCGGTACCAGCAGCGGCACGAGTTGCCAACTTCGTGCATCTTGTTCACGATATAGTGGCCCAAGAATCCGGTAGCACCGGTGACTGCGACTTTCATTCAGGATCCCCTGGCACGGGCTGACGGCAACGAACAGGAACAGCGATTATGGAAGTGGACTGCGGGACTGTCAAAGCGAAGCGCGACGCGGGCGACGTCTTCCTGCTGCTGGACTGCCGTGAACAGGCCGAGTTCGACCGGGTCGCAATCGATGGGGCCGTGCTGCTGCCGATGAGCGAAATTCACGGGCGAGTCTCTGAACTGGAAGAACACAAAGCTGCGGAAATCGTCGTCTACTGCCACCACGGCGGACGCAGTCTGCGTGTTGCCATGTGGCTCCGGCAACAGGGGTTTCAGAAAGCGTTCAGCATGGCTGGCGGCATCGATCAATGGGCGATGGAAATTGACGTTTCCCTGCCCCGATATTGAGCAGCGATCACGACCTGTTCGACGGCTGAAAAAAGCACCTCTGAAACGACAAAGCCGCGTCGAACACCTCGGCGCCTCAATGAGTTTCCACGCCGCTTGATTCTCCGGCGCGACGGGGTGGTCACGAACCGACTTCCGTTCAGGCGCTGATCCTCGGGGCAGGACAGGATCGCGCGGACGTCCCGGACTGCGCTGGATCCGCAGATTCCGAATTCGACGGTGGACGACTTCGTCGCCAACCGAAGAGGACTCCCGTCGGACAGGTCGCGTTCGCTCGACCGCGAATTCACAACATCCCGGGAAACCACAGTGTCGGCGGCATTCGCGAAGCCTGCCCAGGAATCAGCGACACGGCTCGATCGGCAGCTTTCGCCGATCCTGACGGCGCTCGGCAGAGAACGACGTCAACGCCGTCAAGCAAAACTGCCGGAATTGCCAATTTGCGCGATTTTCAGCAGAAATGTCCTCTCGACGGTATTGCTGCGATCCGGTAATTAGCCGCGTCTCTCAATTTCTCTCCTCACCTATCTGTCCTGAACTCCTCGCATCTCGTTTTTGGCATCCGCCTGTTTTCCTGTTACGTGCCGGACACACCGAATCGACCGCAGTCCCGTGCTGCCATCGTAGCCGGAGAATCGTCCGCACCTCTGAATCGCAGAAGCGATGGACGCGGGTCGGCCTGAATTTCGCCAGACGACACCCTGCGGTTCGTGCCCGGAAAAATCTGTCTGCCAGCCCACTGTTTTTCTTTCGAATAAGGCCCTTCATGCGCCGATTCATCTCGCTTCCTGTCTGGACTTTGCTTGTCTGTGCACTGGCACTGGCGGGATGCTGCATGTCAGGACCCGGCTACTATGGCCCGGGATACTATGGGCCCGGCTACTATGGCCCGCCGGTGGGCAGCACGGGGAATGGTTACCCGGTTTTCTGGGGACCGGGACCGATCCCGGTAGTTCCGGTCAACGGTCCGGGAGGTGAGCCGCCGATTGTTGGATACATTCCTCCCGGTACACTTCCGCCGACACTGCCTTCGTCGCCGGTTGTTCCGATTTCGAATCCTGTGGAACCGACATCACCGGTGTCGCCCGCTCCGGACACTCCGGCAGAGCCTCCGGTTATCGTGGGGTCTCCGACGAAACCGGAGACTCCGACGACGCCTGCCGATCCCGGCGAATACTGGGCGCCGTGGCCGCTGCCGCCACGCAGTGGAACGGCAGCCCGTTCCGTAGGACAAACCACGGCGGGATCGCTGGCTGCTCAATCGACGGGACGACGGCACGGCCATCCGATGCGTTCCACGGTTCGAGGCGGATCGCGCGCGGCGCGTGATCACCATTCTTCCGCCGGGCTTCCCGGACGCATGCCAACCTACACGGAACGAGTCACCGGAGCGCCGTCCACGCCGTCGGAAGATCTGCGGTATCGCGGTGGTCGCATCATTCCGCATCTGTCCTTTGTGAACCTTTATGTTGGCGGCGACGACGCCTGGCAGAAAAGCGATATCGATTCCATCGACCACGCCATCGCCGCGGCCATGTCAGATCGGTATCTGAACAATGTCATGCGTCAGTATTTCAACAACGCCGAAATCACCAGCACGGAACTGCCGTCACATCCGCTGGTCGGTTACGTGCCTTCCGTGATGACTCAGGGCGACGTCGAATACTGCATGTCGTACCTTTACGATCGCGGGTATCTGAGTCAGTACGACCTGTCGTCGACGGTGTTCAACCTGCTGCTTCCGCCGGGAACGGTGCTGAATGACGCACCCGAACGCCGGTCCACCGCAGCGCGAGCCGGACGGAGCGCGCGCGCGACGAGATCCGCCGCGAACGTTATTGTCGCTTCCGCCGAAGACGTGGAATCGTCACCCGTGATTCCAAAGGCTGAGGAAGGTGATTCGACATCCGGACTTGGCGGTTATCACGGCAGCATTCATAAGGGCGGCAGCACGGTCTACTACTCCGTCGATGTCTATTCGGAACGCCGTGCCGACGGATCCATGAACGGCATTCCGGTCTTTCAGGAAAGCTGGAAGAACGTCGTTGCAACGCTGTATCACGAATTGAATGAAGCTCGAACGGATCCGGATGTGGAAGACGCCATCCGCAACCCGTACGACATCGGTTCGGAACGATACCTCGGCTGGACGTCCGATCGCGGCGAAGAATGCGGCGATTACCCGCTGGACGAAGCCCGCCAACTGAGCATGGTTGTCCTGGAAGTGCCGCTGGCGGATGGAAGCGGAACGGTGCCCGTGCAGCTGCAGTATTCCAATGCCGTGCATGGTCCGGAAGGCCCGATCGCTGAACCGCATCCACTGCCCCGCTGAGTTAAACGGCGTTGATTTTCTCCACCGGCGACACACATTTAGGCGAGTGTCGACTGAAAAGATACCATCGAACATGGAGCAGGATTCATCATCCTCCTGGCGAAGCCGGCTTGCTGTACCACACAAGTCACTTTTCGTCATATTGGCTAGCTTGGGTAATCACACGGGGGTATCTGCGGTATCCCCGTTTCACCCAGATTGCCATAATTCGAGATGTGTGGTAGAGCCAGCGCAGGATGGAAAGGACGGCTGGGGCTATGGAGCGTTCATTCTGCCGCAGCTTCACCAGGCTTCGCTCTTCAACGAGCTTGCCCCAAATCGAACCTCGCGCGACGGGCCCGCGGTTGACCAGTCGCTGGTCAGCACAAGACTGCCGGTATTCGAGTGCCCGGCGGTCCTTGAGGAAACAGCGGGACGTTCAAATTACAAAGGCTCCGCCGAACTCTTTGCCTACGAAGCGCCGCTGGAAGACGTGTACGACGGCGAAAGTACGACACTGATGCTGGGTGAGTCCGTCGCCCTTCACAGATGGGCGGACCCCGGGACAGGAACCTGCACGTCCGGGCCGAATCAGGGTGACTTCGGGAGTCCGCATTCCGGTGGAGCGAATTTCCTGATGTGCGACGGGGCTGTTTACTTCATCGCCGACCACGTTGACATCGCGACATTTCAGGCCCTTAGCACTCTCGCAGGACGAGAAGTCGTCGGTGACTTTTAACGCAAATCACTCACAACGGATTGCCGCAGCGGAGTGTCGTCCAGATCCGTTCCCTGAGGACTTGCCAGAGCCGCATAGACTCCGCCGTCAATCGATTCGTTCAGAAACGAAACACGCCCGTCGGCGTATGCCATGTTAACGCCGCCTTCATGAAACGAATTCGGGACAGGTGACGAGCCTTCGGCAGCCCAAAGTCCGCTGTTGATCGCGTTCTCCGCCGCATTCGACAGTTCGTGATTCACGCTGCCGTCGGAACACCGGGCAGCCGGACAGGGGATTCCGACAAAGAATGTCGTCAGCAGCGGAGACGGGTTTGCGAAATTGCCGGATGAGGACTTCGGATCGAAGCCCGTCCGGACGTTTTCACCGACCAGAAATGTCTGTGACGCGCCGTCGCGAATCATGTTCAGAGAATGATGCCGCACGGTTCCTCCGGGATTCGAGTTCTCCGGAAAGTACATCCCTGACTTCTTCAGAATGCCGCGATCCAGGTCGTCCACAGCGTCATCGCCGCTGCACACCTGCCCGTCGCCGTTCAGGTCCGGGAATCTTCGCTGCCAGTCAATCGGGCAGTCGCGGACACCGGTGCCAGTCTTCGTTGTGAAACCCCAGCCCCCGTTGACGGCGTAGCTCAGATCCCCGTGCGGCTTCCTGCTGCGCGAAATGTCAATCGGGCACAGGAAAACTGGAACTCGCGTCGCCGCCAGGGGCTCGTTCACGGGATCTGAGAATGACTTGTCGAAAGTCCAGCGTTCATGCAGATTTCCCTGGTCAAGATGCGGCAGGATCGTCACCGCCCAACTGTGACGGGCCTCGCCGGGGCTGTCGTCCGGATCGTGAAACAAGCCGGACGCGGGAAACCGGCGATGTGAGTCATGGAACGCCAGCAGTGCGATGGCGATATTCTTCAGGTTATTCTGACACTGCACTTTTCGGGCAGCAGTTCGAGCAGTCCCAATTGCCGGGAGCAGCAGGGCGAGAATCACGCTGACGATCGCCAGTATCACCAGCAACTCCAGCAGAGAGATGCCGGAACGGCGGGATTCAGCCCTTCGCTTGAATGACGTGCTGTGCATCAGAGAACTCTCATTCCGGCGCAAGTCACGAGACGCCCTGACGAGCGGCCTAAGCGTCTGAACCACGCACCGGTGGCTCATAAACTTATACCGAGTTTTTCAGCCACAGCCAGCGCACCGCTTGCAATCATTGAAATGTCTGCTTTAATACTTAAGAGAGCCAGAGAGCCAGAGAGCCAGAGAGTCAGAGACAGCGCCCCTAGGCTAGGCCGCGTTCGGATCTCGAGTCACCGATCCGGAGATTTCAACCGTCCGACATCTCCAACTTTCCGTAAGTCCAACAAAGGAGTCAGTGATGTTCGAAAACCGTGTTCAATTTCTGTGCCTGCTGACAGTGTCACTCGCCTTCGGTTTCGCCGCCAACCCCTGCAACGCTGATCCATGTGATCCGGTGGAGAAGAATAGTTTCGGTGAGAATGTAGCATTTGACATCGGTGGCCAGTTCACGCCATCTGGACGCCAATTGTATCGGCTTGACGGCGCGAATTTCGTGACCGATCACCGGCGATACGGAATGGATCAGACCGGAAATATGGTGGCATGCGATACAGGCAAGGAGAATTGTGTCGGCACGCCCTACTCATACACTGTCGTCGCAGGGGCATTGCCGCTTTACACCCCAGCAATCTTTGATAATATGGGCAATGTTCTTAACCCAAAGGTGATCAACGGCGTACTATGGACGGAAATCACTGCGGACGAGATCAATGCGTTCTATGATATGAAATACGCCGGATACACCCCCGTGGGGAATGCAGACATTTCTCAGAACTGTCATGGATATGCGTTCGAAGTACATGACTGGCCGTTCGACGGTCCCACTGCGCCGGGCCAGGCGGGTGATGGTTCGTGGACCCTTCTGAATCCAATTGGCGAGAACTGCTGCTACGAACCTGCATCGACGAAAGATTCTGTCCTCATTGCCTGGCATCCAATTCATACGATTAAGCTGACTGGCGGCCAACTTTGTAACAACACGATGGGGCCAGTTCATATTATCAATGGTTCAAGTGAAAAGTTTCGCTCAAGTCGGATATACGAGCAGCAGTCTCAGTGCCCCAACAGCGTCGACTACTACAAGGCACACAGAAACCCAGCGTACGGGACCGTGTTTCCATTCGGGTGGTGGAAAAAGGTTGGGGGACCAGCAGAGGGTCGTTCGCCACTCTGAATTTACCTTTTTGGACGGTGAGGCACATGCACGCCCTGATCGCAATGGCGATGTGGGTAACTTTTCCGGAAGGGGCGACTGATGAAGCGACGAATCGTTATCGCGTTTGGGGTTGCTGTTGTATTCTCTAATGCCGTGTTGATTTGGAAGCTCCAGGGCCGCACAGGGCGCGAGGCGCGCTCACTCCCGAATTCGCCTGAAAAGCAACAAGTTGACCTTGCACAGGGAGCCGTCATTCAACGGCAGCGGATTGACGACTTTATCCAACGTGTTCGCGTCATGTCCTTGACGGAACTAGAGAAGTCGCTGAGCGACTTGGAACTGGTCGTGACTTTTTCAGGGTTACTGGGTAGCTCACCATCCGAAGCCAGCAACCAGTTCGAACGGATTCTCGCAGATCGTCGTGTCGCAAAACTGTATGCCGCCTATCGCGATTCAGGTGAAATTCAGGCGCGTTCGAGCTCGCTGGCGTTGTTTGAAGTCTGGTTCACAGAACATCAGCGCCGGCTTGAACGTGCAATTGAGTTCTACGAACAGCATGGGGGATACCAATTGACAATCGGATTGGACGCATCGAACTACGCATGCGCAGCCTCGCTGTTTCTGATGAGCAACTTCTGCAGTCCGGAGGAAGTACTCGATGCCATTCAGCGCTGGACCGAAGTCGGTCGTCGCGGCATGGCGCGCGTTCACAATGATCGCCTGCCTGCCGGAGCTGAACCGCTTGATACAATGCCGATCCCGGAAGACCTGCTTGTGGTCAATGTGTGCCTCGCCTGCCTGCTCCGAAACTTAGGACCGGTTGCGTTCAGCGATGTCGTAAATGAACCAGTTAGAATTCCGGAATGGGGTTTGACAACACTTCCCCTTGCCGCATGGGATGCACACACGAATCCGTTTGATTTCACGCATATTCACAAGGGAGTTCCGTTCGACGAATCAGCGCTTCTGGCCAACTTCACATACATTCGCAGCTTCTCGAGCATCTATGCAGATCACGATGATGCTCGTGAAGGAGTGAAGAATCGCGTGCTGGCGGCGGTTGCCGCCTTGTGAAAGCCGGTGCCGATGTGATGACTCCGGAAGCGAATCGCCAACACCATAGTGCCGTGTGGCTGATCCTTGTCATTCACGCCGGATTACTGGCTCGCATTGCCGTGGTGAACGCGCCTGTCTTTGATGAATGTGCGCACCTGCCCTCGGGACTCAGTCACTGGCAGACAGGGACATTCGACCTGTACTTGGTGAACCCGCCACTGGTGCGGATGCTCGCCAGCCTTCCGGTTCTCTGTGTGAACTCGCAGGGGGACTGGCCGGTCGAAGCGACACACCCGTATGATCGTCCGGAGTTTCCCGCCGCGTACCAGTTCCTGAGAACGAACAAGGAAACGTTTCTCTGGTTCTTTACGCTCGCACGATGGGCACTGATTCCCGTTTCGATGTTCGGCGGCTGGATTTGCTTTCGGTGGTCCCGCGAACTGTACGGAACTGCATCCGGCTTCGTCTCCCTGGCCCTCTGGTGTTTCTGTCCGGATGTTCTGGCATGGGGCGCGACCATCATGCCCGACGCCGGGGCCGCCGCATTCGGCGTTTGCGCCGGCTACACATTCTGGCGTTGGCTACAGAATCCCGTCTGGGGACGCGCGTTGATCGCCGGGCTGGCACTGGGACTGTGTGAACTGACGAAAACAACCTGGATTGTCCTGTTTCCGCTGTGGCCCGTGATCTGGCTGTCATCCCGTGTGCGACGCGATTATGAGACTCGCCAGAGCGCCCCGCTCTCGCAGATGCTGGCGATTGTGTTGCTTGCCGTCTATGTCGTGAACCTCGGGTATGGACTCGAGTACAGTTTTCAGCGACTCGGCAGCTTCCACTTCATTTCCCGGACACTCGGCGGGCCGGAAGCACACACAGACTCCGGTAACGTTTTTCGTGAGACACCACTGGAAGCGATTCGTGTCCCGTTCCCGGCGAACTATGTGCGTGGCATGGACGTTCAGAAATACGAACTGGAAAAGGGAAAGTGGTCCTTCCTTCGAGGAGAACACAGGCATGGCGGTTGGTGGTACTATTATCTATACGCGCTCGCGGTGAAGACGCCTCTTGGAACTTTGTCGCTGCTTGTGATCGCCGGTTGTCTGACGGTGTTTCGGGCAGACTACCGGATACCGGTTAGTGGTGAACTATGCGTTCTGGTGCCAGCCGCCGCGATACTTGTTCTGGTGAGTTCTGCAGGCTGGTTTCAACAGATACCTGCGATACGTTCTGCCGGCGATCCCGAATCTGCCTGTTTTCGCCGGCCGCGTCGGCCGGTCATTCACCTCAGGCACCGGTCGCTGCAAGTGATTTGCGGAATCAGTCTGTTGTCGGGCGTCGTCGGCAGTCTGTCGGTGTTTCCCCATTCGATGTCGTATTTCAACCTGGCGGCGGGTGGTCCAAGCGCAAGGGTCCCCGGCACTTGTTGGATGCGAACGTTGACTGGGGACAGGATCTGCTTGAATTGAACGGGTTTCTCGACCACCACCCTTGGAAGCCGCCGATTCATCTTGCTTATTTCGGCTTCCTTGAACTGCAGCTTGCGGACATCGAATTCTGCCTCTGTGCTCAGCAGAACACGATCTGGCTGTGCCGGTACGCGGTCAGCGTCAACCATGTATTCCGATACCATGATTGACGAAGGAAGCCCACGTACACGTATTTTCAGCAATTCGTGCCGGTGGCGAGAGCAGGGTTATTCGATTTGCCTGTATCGAATCTCGATGGGGACTCCGCGCGGGCAGACCGCCTTCGACTCTGATTATCACGTCCACAGGACGAGTCAGGCCTGCATCGCTGCCCGGTGGTGTGAGAGTCTCCGCTCCAGACGCTACGACCTGATAGGTACAGCCAGTCGTTCTGAGTTCGGCTGGCAATCGCTTCTCATCCACACCCTGAGAAAGTACTGGTCCGCTGTTTCCTATGTGTTCTCACGCACTGCTGCATCGAGCAGCTTCGCAGTTATCGATTTCGGGCCGGATGATCTGCGTTCTTTTCGGCCATCGGTCCCGCCAGAAACAATCCGGGTTCGACACCGGAGAATTCGCAGGCAAGCCGGTCATCGGCATTCTGAACACGTGGAACGATCTCATCAGTTGCCACGCTCACTTCCGTCAGCGAGCCGACGACATCAAACGCGGCGTCTGGCAGGCAGGCGGGATTTCCTGTCGAAGTGCCGGTGATGGGACTGTCCGAAACGTTCATGAAGCCGACGTCGATGTACTACCGCAATCCTTTCTGGCGATGGAAGCGAGGAAGTTCGCGCACGTATCCCATCGACTGTGCCGTGTTACGGGAGGCTGCGACAAGACGATTCCCGCGTTGCTGATGGGGCGTTTGTGCGCGGACGTGCCGTCGACGTGATGCCCGGCGGGCCGATGAACAGAAAACGTCGTGGCGAGGCGACCCGCCAGGGCAGCGGCAGCGACGTCTGGAAGTACGGCCGAACGCGGAGCCGGGCGGCTGGGTTGCGAAGCTCCTGGTGCAACTGGAAAGCCACATCGCCGCGTCGCCGGGCCACTGCATTATCGAGGGCACCGCGTCGACGATGACGTCGATCGCCGAAACGATGGGAATGGCTCCGCCCGGTTCGGCGTCTGTTCCGGCGACTCATTCGGGTCATTCACGAATTGCCTCCGCGATCAGTCGGCAGGCGTGAACCTTATGTGGTACGACGTGCGCCCGTCGCAGATCATGACCGACGACGCATTCCACAATGCAATCACGCTGATGGCGATGGGAGGTTCCACGAATGCGATCGTGCATCTGGATGGGCATTGGCCGGCCGGAAGCCTGTGGTGCCGCTGACTCTGAACGCTTCGATGAGATTTCAGACAACGCCTGTGATCGGCAACATCGCCTGGCGGGAAAAAGTACGTGATGGGAGACTTCTTCGATGCCGGGGTCTGGCGGAGCGTTGCTGTCCGGAATCTCTGACCTGCTGAAACTGATGCGCCCAACGTGGCCGGAACAACTCTGGCCGACGCGATTGAAGGTGCCGAAGTTTACGACGCCGACGTCATTCGTCCGCGAGACAATCCGATCTGCCCGAACAACAGCCTGGCCGTGCTGCGAGGCAATCTGTGTCCCGACGGAGCGGTCATCAAGCCAGCCGCCGCGGAAGCTCGCCTTCTGAAACACCGTCATGGCTCCGCCATCGTCCTGTGATCTCGACCTGAAGGCTCGCATCGATGATCCTGCGCTGCAGCTGACGAAGGACCATGTCATCGTGCTGCAGAACGCGGGGCCTCTTGGAGCACCCGGCATTCCGGAATGGGGCATGCTGCCGATTCCAAAGTACCTGCTGGAACAGGGTGTCCGCGACATGGTGCGTATCAGCGACGCCAGAATGAGCGGCACTGTTATGGTTCGGCGTGCTGCACGTCGCCTGGAATCCGTCGGCGGCCCGCTGGCGTTCGTGCAGACCGGCGACATGATTTCTGCCAGACGTCGAAAGCCGCACGCTTCAACTGGATGTTTCTGACGACGAACTGGCTGCCCGCAAGGAGCTGGAAGCAGCCGGAAGCCGTTTTACGCGAGCTACGGAAGCTGTACTGACCAGACTACTCAGGCTGTTGCCGGCTGCGATTCCGCTTCCTGCATTCCGACGGCAGCCACGATGAGAACCGAGTATCTATTGAGTCGCAATTTCCTGTCGGTTGAGTTCGAACGCACTTGCCGTGCGTTCAGAAACCCGGATTACCAATCGCCGACGCGTCGTGTCCGGCGTCGATCGTGAATTCCGAAGGTGGAGATCGCTGCGGCGGTTCCGCTGTCCGGCAAAGCGTCACACGCCGAGCGTGAATTCAGCGAGAAGGCTTCGCCGTCAATACGCGTTCGGAACCGTCTCTTTCGAACACGTTCCGGGTACTCCGGGTTAATATCCGAGTTCTCCTGCGGTGTAAGAACTGGTCGAATGAAACGCCTCCCGTCGAGGTCACGATGGACAATTCCAATCCCTATGCCAGCGCCAATTGTCCAGGACAGATCGCCAGACAGCGAACGCGGAGCTTTCCGGTCAGGTATTCGCTGTGGAGTGTATGGCTGCCGGCGATTATCGGAACGGGTATTTCCGGAGGCGTGGCTGGCGTGGTCTTTGGGGCGGTCCGCTCGGCTTTATCTTCGGCTGCCTGTTTGCGTTTCCCGCTGCAGTCTTTGTGACGTCTATTGGAATCGCAAGACGGCATTGCACGGACGCCACCATTCGAGTCGGGGCGTTCTGTCGACGACGTCCGCATGCGGGGCGATCTCCGGGCTGGTCTGCATCGTGCCCAATTTGGCCGGCTCCTGGACAACTGAGCCGGTCGCCGGATTCCTGCTGTTATTGGCCGTCGCGATGTTTGCAGTATCGGTGGCGGATTTGGCGGATGGATGGCGATTCGATGGCGTATGCCGGCAATTCCGGAAGACGCGGAACGGAACACTCGGCAGCAGTGCGGGAAGTCCGTTGCCGCCTGCCTGATTGTGCCGAACCGCGACTACCACGCGATCGAATTCACGTTGGCTCCGGCTTCGTAGGATTTCCGGCTGCGGATCGAACGCGCACATTCCGTTGGCATTTGGCGTGATCGCAGATCGGCGGATCCATTTTACGGGAGTTGCCGTCAGACCAGATGGCCCTTCTTCCAGAATGGCGGGAAAATACGTCGGGCGGCTGCCCGAATGAAAATCGCCTGAGTCAAAGTTGCCGGACGGAGCTGCGGCATTGATTTTCCCGGCCACTGAACTTCGAATTGCCGTGGACGAACAGTTCGAACACACCATGCTGCTGACGGGATTGCCGGGTAGACCGAACACGAAGCAGTCATGGTCAGCGGTCCGCAAATGCCGAACCACAGCGGCTTTCCCGGTTTCATGGCGATCTTGTGAAACACCTGCTTCACTCCCGCCGCAGCGAGTTCAGAAGGGACCAGATCCAGAGCCCCGGCCGACACGCTCTCCGACAGCAGCAGGAAGTCGTGCCGCAAGCCGCGAGCGATATGGTCGCAGTAGACGTCGGCAGTCGCGTGCGACTCCCAGCGGGACCGGTGTCGCGCTGGCTCGGCGGATCTGAGCGACCAGCATCGGTTCATTGGAATTGCGAATGAATCCGGGACTGAGCGGTTCGGCAACGTCGACAAGTTCGTCACCCGTTGCCAGAACCGCGACTGTTGGACGCCGGAACACGGGGACGCTGGCGATTCCGAATTCCGCCAGCACGGCGATGTGCTGAGGCTGCAGCATGGTTCCCGTCGACATCAGCGATGAGCCGGTCTTTGCCGAACTTCCCTGCCGCAGCACATTTCGTTCGGCGGCGATGGAATCGGCGGCCATTGTGACTTCGTTCGGAAGTTCCGGGTTCCACTGCACGTCTTCGATCGGTATCACGCAGTCGGCTCCTTCGGGCAGCGGAGCACCCGTCATGATCCTCACCGCGGTGTCCGGTGTAACATGATGCCGCGGCACGGTTCCGGCGGTGATGGTTTCCGAAACCGGCAGGGTTCGTGAGCCGGAATGGCGGAATCCGGCGGACGCCACAGCGAAGCCATCCATCATCGATTTGTCGAATGGTGGCGAATCATGAGGCGTGGTCAGATTCTCCGCCAGTACCAGCTCCAGCGTCTCCGACAACGGCAGAACAACGGGTTCCGCGCGCTGCACGTGAGAAAGAATGTCGTCAAAGGCATCGGCGACAGAGTGCATTCGGCCTGGTTCCCGCTGCAGGAATTCGATCCGGCGCTGCAGGACGCAGTCGCCGGAGGAATACTAATGGAAGCGGGATTGCGTCTCGACCGAAGCCCCAGCCGTCACTTGAACGATCGCGCGGGCAGCAATTCAGGTATGCAGAAGCGAGTGGCGATGCTGTCTGGAACCTTGATTGTGGCATTCGACTTCGAAGGTACGCGTCGCGCGTGCGTTGTGGCTGGCGGCGGCGTCCATTCGCTGCGCGACTTCACTTTTGCAATGATGTGCTGCCCGTTTGGTGCGCTTTGAGTGAAAAAATCGCATTGTTCCGCCCGGTATGGGGCCATGAACGCAGGTCCGGGGCCAGCCATGAAAATTACCCGACGACGCGTCTTGATTATGCTCTGGATGGCGGGTCTGCTGACTCCATGCCTGTGGGCGGTGCGGTTGTTTCTGGGTCGTCCCACGGCGGTGGAGGTGTCTGCGGAAACGACGTTCCTGGTCGGCGAGAAGCTGGCTGACGGGTCACTCGATTTCAGCAAAGCGCTCTACCAGCACTGCAATTTCCCGGTTGATGATTCGCTGAACGCGGCGATCGGCCTGATGCAACTGCCGGAGCTTCCGCGCGTTGAAGACCTGTACCGAATAATCCACCTGGGTTCGGGTGAACCGCCTGCGGGCTACGAAAATGATGGCGCGTTCCGGAGGTCAAGATTGTGGGACACGGGGGTCAGGGAGATCCGTCGGACAGCAGACCGACCCTGGACCGCGGAACGCTTTCCCACGATGGCGAAGGTCGTAGCGGCCGAAGAAACTCTTGTTCTCCAATGGAAAGCGGCCGTCGCGAAACCTCGACTGGTCAAGCCGCTGGGAGTGACGACAGACGAACTCAGGAATGTCATCGTCCGCGGTGCTCGCATCCTTCAGCGTCGAGCGATGTTAGCGGCCGGTGAGGGTCGCTGGGACGACGCGATTGACGACCTGAAGTCTGTTGACCACGCCGCGGAGTTGCTGGCACAACTGCAGTGCGGCTGGGAAACATACACCGCGTGTACGATCCACCACGACGTGTGCCGCGTCGTTTCCAGCGCCGTGCTGAATTCGACGACAGTGAACCCGCAGTTTTCCGCCTACATCCGGGAACGCTCCGAATGGCCCGTTCATGAAGTTGTCGCCAGGGCGGTCGATCAGGCGGTCCGGATTCATTTTCAGCTCGCGGTGCGGGATTGCCGCGAACGCAATTCGTATCTGCAGTGGTACGTTGGCGGCGGATTGATCTCTAATGACGCGAAAGCCCGCGAACTGCAGCTTACGCAGATTCGAAACAGCATTGACTGGTCGACGGTATCGCGAATCCAGAATGAAGTGGTCTCTGAATTTGTGGATGCTCTGGGCGAATCGGAACACGACGAATACCAGGTCAAGTGGAACCGAGCCGTTGATGTGTTCAGCGACTGGAATCGCAACGATCTGATCGAAGAAGTCCGGATGCTGGATCTGTCACGAATCCCTGAGCGGCTGGGTTACGCCCTGGCAAACTCATCCTACGAAACGAGAGTTCGCGGACTTCACGACCGCCGCGACGCTGTCAAACTCAGCCAACAGGCGTCGCTGACGTCGCTGGCGATTGCGGAATACCGTCAGCAGAACGGTCAGTTCCCCGACACGCTGAACCAGTTGCCCAAAGCCATTCGCGCGGGGTTGAAGCCGTACCGCACAGGGCAGCAGGATTTTCGATTGGAACGCGACGAACGCAGCATCACACTGCGTTCCGGTGACTCCCGTCGCTCAGCCTGGACATTCCTGATTGACTCGTCCAACGAAGCGGATCAGCCGGAATCCGACAACGCGGTTCGCTGAGTTTTCTACTGGCCGCGGCGGACGCCGATACTTTTCGTTCTACCTGCTCCCGCGAGCCCGAATGTCTCATTCTGCCCCGCTCGCGGTATCAATAGAACGCGGTCGCCAGTTTGCGGCGGTATTCAGACGCCAGTTTCGACTTCGGCCCCATCGTCGTCAGGATACCGACCATGACTTCCTTGGCCTGGTCACGCACTTCCCCAAAGTTATTTTGCACGACTCCCAGCAGCAGTTCGCAGGATTCCTCATAGCGTTTGTCGATGCTCAGTGCTTCGGCCAGAGTGATCTGCAGTGCCGGGTTTGTCGGGTCGGCCAGCAGAGCCTTTCGCGCGGCGGTTGTACCACCGGATTCTTCAACTTCGGCACGCAGCAGAAGCTGTTCCTTCAAAGACTCCGCGTCGGCTTCCAGATAGCCGGCGGCTTCCAGATGCCCAATCATCTCACTGGCTTCCTGATCGCGATCAAGAGCCATCAGTGTGCGGGCCAGCGCGATTCGAAAGGGCCGAGTCTCCGGTTCCAGATCGACGGCTTTCCGGAAGGACGCTTCCGCGGCGGCGATATCTCCGGCGGCTTCCGCGTCACTTCCGGCGGCAAACGCTTCGGCGGCCGGTGAAGGCAGGAATTCGTCCAGCCAGGCTCGCAGGTTCGCTTCCGGCTGAGCACCACTGATCTGACTGACGGGTTGCCCTTCCGCCATCGCGACGACAAACGGAATGGACTGAACTCCGAACGCGCCGGCGATTTCGGGATTCTCGTCAACATTGACCTTCACCAGCACAAACCGACCGTCGTATTCGTTGGCCAGCTTTTCCAGCAGCGGCATCAACTGACGACAGGGGCCACACCAATCGGCCCAGAAGTCCAGCACGACGGGACAGCTCATCGACTGATCAATGACGTCAGCGCGAAACGTTTCCGTGGTGGTGGTGCGAATCCATTGAGATGACGTGGCGGACATGGCAGCAACTTCGTGACTTCGGAAAGAACAGTGAATCGCCGGGACTCTCGCGTTTCGGGGCAGGTTACTCGTAAACCGCTGCGTCGCCAACATCCGGCGGTCGATGTTTCCACGAAGACACCGACCGAAAGACCGCCGCAATCCCATCGCGCTGCGCTGGCTGCCTTGCGCGTGTCGCGCAGCGACCGGAAACCGCTGGTGGATGACCAAATTCGCCAGGCCGCGTACGATGGCGGCAGGACGTCATATACCGCGAGCGGGGCAGAATGAGACATTCGGGCTCGCGGGAGTAAGAAGAGCGAAAAGTACCGGCGTCCGCCGCGGCCGGTATAAAACGATTTCCGACGGCTGCACCGCACAACTTCGGTAAAGATGTGGTGCCCGGGGCAATCGAACTTCGGAAGCGCGTTTGGCCGTCATGGTCTCCACGGTTCCGGGCCGCCGTCCTGTGCTCGCAGGAATCTTGCGTCAACTTCCGTATACCAGCGATGAAGTCTGTCGCGCAGGACGGCGACTTGTTCCGGACGCGATTCCGCAAGGTCGTGCTGTTCGCTGATGTCGTCCGCAAGGTGGAACAGATTCACCTGCCCGTCTTCGAATCGTTCGATCAGTTTCCAGTCGCCCATTCGAACGGCGGCTCCCGGCATTCCACCCTGATTCGAATAATGCGGGTAATGCCAGAACAGCGCGTCGCGTTCCGGTGGCTCGCCGCCGCGCAGCAGCGTCACGAGGCTGAGTCCGTCCAGATGCTGGTTCGGCCGAAGCGGCTGACCGGTCAGTTGCAGAATCGTTGGATAGAAGTCAGTGCTGATCACCGGCACGTCGCAGGTGCTGCCAGGCGAGGTGACTCCCGGAGCCCGGATCAGGAACGGTTCGCGAATTCCTCCTTCATACAGCCAGCCCTTGCCGCCGCGCAGCGGAAGATTGCTGGTCGGCGATCCTTCCGACGTTGACAATCCGCCGTTGTCCGACATGAAACAGACGATCGTGTTGTCGGCAAGTTCCAGTTCATCCAAAGCGTCCAGCACGCGTCCGACGGCCGCGTCCATCGCTTCCACCATCGCCGCGTAGACCGCGTGAGACTGCAGGATGCGAACCTGACGTTCCGTGGCATCGGGCCAGATCTGCTCTTCCGGGCCGAATTGCGGTTTGCCGCCGAGCCCCAGTCGCTCGGCCTTTTGACGGTACTTCTCGACCAGTTCCGGCTTCCCCATCAGCGGCGTGTGAACGCTGTAAAACGCCAGGTACGCCAGGAACGGCTCGTCCCGGTGTTCAGTGATAAACTTCACCGTCTCGCGCGAAAGTCTGTCGGGCAGATGTTCTCCCTCCGGACCATCGGAAAGCCGCGGGTTGCCGTACGGCGAAAAATACTTTCCCGGTCCATACGGTCCGCCGCGGGAGAAGCCGCCGACGTTGACATCAAATCCCTGATGTTCGGGCCAGAATTCTTCCGTCGGGCCCAGATGCCATTTGCCCGCGAAAAATGTCGCGTATCCGGTGTCTTTCAGAGCTTCCGCGAGCGTCACTTCGCTTAATGGCATGAAGTCGTTCAACTCGGCGGGAAGAAATCGGCCGGACCGCTTGCCGGTGAACCAGTCAGTCGCGGCGGCTCGCGTTGGATACTTGCCGGTCATGATGCTGAAGCGAGTCGGCGAACACACCGGATTGGCCGCATAGCCATTCGTAAACTTCATCCCGCCAGCCGCCAGACGATCGATGTTCGGTGTCTCGTAGAACGTCGCAGGATTGTTGGCTCCGATGTCCATGTACCCAAGGTCATCGACAAGAATGAAGACAACGTTGGGCTGATCCGCGGCGCGCGCGGAGGAAAGAAGCAGGAGGAAAAGTGGCAGCAGTATTGGGAGACGTTTCATGGGGCAGGAGTCGGGAGTCGGGATTCAGGAGTCAGGTGTCGGTAGTCGGGAGTCAGTTGTCGGTAGTCGGTAGTCGGTAGTCGGGAGTCGGGAGTCAGTTGTCCGATCTGAGATTTGAGATCGATCGTCACTTCTCACCACTGCCATCGAACAGGCCGTGCGGGTCGAATGTTTGACGCAGGCGAGTTGACAGCGGATCCGTTTGACGTGCCGGGTGAGATGATTCCCACGTGGAAACGCTGCCGCCGCAGCGGGTCGTGAGCTGTTCGCAAAGCTGGTGCAACTGCGAATCCTGTTTCGAAGCGATCGCGTACAGGATGCCGTTGCCGGCGTGACCGACAACATGATGTCCCGCGTCGGTGATCGCCTTCGTGATGTTCGAAAGTTTCGAAGGCAGCACCGCAACGCGGTAATGGTCTGACTTCCAGCCATAGCCAAAGCCGCGGCAGTGTTCCGGAATTCGAAATTCGGGTGCTGCGTCCCCGCGAGTTCCCGCGTCGCGAGAATCGAACGTCTGAGTCGCGTCGCTGCCGCATTCGCCGCGAATCTGTTCAGCCTGCCAGTCGCAGACGGAATCCGATCCTTCGACTCCCACCGTCAGTGACACCGGTCCTCGCTCGTCGGCTTTGGTAGCCGGAGCGGCCGCGAAGTCCAGCACGACAGGTGTCGCCGCCGACACATTGATGCGATCGAGTGCCGCGGAAAATGATTCCAGTCGCGGAAAGTGAAACGATCGGATGAGTGATTGTTCCGGAACGGGCTTCAGCTTGAATGTCACCTGGGTGATGACGGCCAGCGATCCTCGCGAACCCACCATCAACCGGCACAGATCGTAGCCGGCGACGTTCTTGACGACTCGCCCGCCCGCATGGAACACGCGGCCCTGACCGTCGACCGCTTCGATCCCGATCACGTAGTCCCGCAGCGTGCCGTAACCGTACTGCCGCGAGCCGGCAACGTCCGACGCCACCATCGCTCCCACAGACATGGCGCGATCAAAGCAGTCGATGGGAAGCTGCTGGCGTTCGTTTGCCAGAATACGGCTCAGTTCGTTCGCAGGCATTCCGGCCTGGACAGTGATCGTCATGTCACGAGCCGGATAGTCGACGACCGCTGACATGCCGGATAGATCCAGCAGGCGGTGATTCGCCGCGAGTTCTTCGCTCGCCGACAATCGGGCCGTGCGCAGCTTCGCGCGATCGGCAGCCGCAGCGCGGACGATGTCAGCAACATCACCGGCTGAGTTTGGTTTCAGAATTGATTCGCCGTTTGACAAGAGTGAATTTCCGTTTGGTGCTGCGTCTCGTTGAAACGTCGCAAGTCGTCATTTCCCGTTCCACGACTCAGTCCCGGAACACACTTCATGCGGCCTCGCTCTTCGCACGAGAAATTCAGGATTCGCCGTGCGACCACGGAAGAAGAAACGTCTGCTTTGACTGTATCAGGTTACGCGTTCGTTGGTCAGCATGAGCGACGTCGGCAACGGAACTCGACGGTCACAACGCCGCGCTGTTGCCTGCGCACATGTCACATCCGATGTCGGTCGACCAGGTGCCAGTCAACTTCGACTCCCAGGCCAGGCCGGTCGGGAAGCGTGGTGAATGGTCCCTGGATACTCAGCGGTTCGTGAACGATGCTGAATTCATGGTACGACGGTCCCAGGCAGTCTCCGGGGATCGACTCAACCTGCACATTTGCGGTGGAAACGACAAAGTGCATCATCGCGGCGGCTCCGACATCCCATTCCAGATTTGATCCGATCGTGCATGGAATTCCGTGTCGCGCGGCGACTTCGGCCATGCGGCGAGCGTTCAGAATTCCGCCCTGTTTTCCGGGGTACAGCGTCACGGCGTCGCAGCAGTGATGGTGCAGCAGTTCCAGCAGATGAACTTCGTCGAAACAGCTTTCGTCGGCCAGGACGCGGATTCCGAAGTCGTCCTTCAGCCTTTTCAGATTCGTATAGTCACCGCGCTGAAGCGGCTGTTCGACAATTGCGATATCACAGTCCTGCAGTTGCCGCAGACACTCACGAGCGCGCCGGTCCGACCAGCCTCCGTTGGCGTCGATCGTGACTTCGATTTCGGGACCGACAGCTTCGCGGACAGCGCGCACGCGAGCCACGTCATCACTGTCCGTACCGACTTTGACCTTGATCGTTGAAAAACCGGTTTCGACAAGTGCCGCCGATCGTTCCGCGGCAACCTTCGGCGCGTAGGCTCCCAGCGAAAATCGGTTTCGAATCGTCAGCGGCCGAACGGCTCCTCCCAGAACTTCATAGATCGGTTTTTCCTGCGCTTTTCCGACGACGTCGTGGCACGCCATTTCCACGGCCGCCTTTGCGAACCAGTTGCCGACGGCAGCCGAATCCAGCAGCCGCGAAATCGCGTCAACGTCGCTGGCGTCGCGATTTACAACCAGCGGCGCGAACAGATTTTGAATGATGGCGGTCGCTCCCCAGACAGTCTCGCCGCTCCATCGCGGAGTCACCGTGGCTTCTCCGACGCCCTCCAGGCCGTCTTCCGTCGTCAGCCGCACCAGCACAAACGCGGATTCGTCGTGCCGTCCCAGAGCCGACACCATGCGGCGCTCCGGCTTCAGCGGAATACAGACCGGGATGGCTTCCAGGTTTCGGATTCTCATAATGCGCAGCCCCGCGTCGAACATTCCGAGATCACAAGTTGAGTATGAGTTTCCATGCTGAAAGCCGCGACTGGTCGAACCACGATGACTCCGTTTTCCGGCGTCGAACTGACAGGCTGGGGATACTACATCGAACGCACCTGGACGAGTATCCATGACGATCTTTACGCGACGGCTCTGGCCGCCGAAAGCGATGACGGTGCCGCCATCGTGATCGCTCTGGATCTGATGGTGATCGATGAACGCTTCACGCGGCTGACGCGTCAGTTGATCGGCGACGCCACCGGGATTCCCGCGAAGTCAATTCTGCTGACTTGTTCACACAGCCATAACGCTCCCGCGGCGGGCGGACTTCTGGGTGTCGGCGAGTGCAGTCGGAAGTACGAAGATCAGGCCGCTCAGCTTGCGGCCGACGCGGCGATTCAGGCATGGAACAGTCGAACGCCGGCTCGGGTCCGCTGCGGTTCCACCATCGTCAGCGATCTTTCGTACAACCGAACACGCGCGAACGGAATCACCGACTCCACGCTGACGGCGGCACTGTTCGAACGACGCGACGGGAAGCCGCTGGCCGCAATCGTCAATTTCGGTGCTCATCCCACCGTCACGACGGAGCTGCGACCGCGGGACGTCAGCCGCGACGTTCCCGGCCGGGTGTGTGATCTGATCGAACAGCACTTTCCCGGCGCGACGGCGATGTACATTCAGGGAGCCTGCGGCGACACGAACTTCCTTCCCGAGTTCCAGACCGTCGAACGCTGCGACGAACCGGCTCAGCGACTCGCCAGCGCAGCCGTCGAGTCGCTGCGGGCCGCCGCAATTCAATCACGGGATTCAGTCGCGACTGACAGTCGCATCGCCCGGCTGCCCACGCGTCGCTGGCTGCGCGACGAAATCGATCACGATCGAAACGAAGCGAAGCGGCGACTGCGAGAAGAAGACTTTTCCAACTGGCGGCAGACGATCGGTCGCTGCATGACGAATCGGCCCGACGACATGGTGGCTCGTCACGGTGGCGATGAAGCGAAGGCCGTGAAGGCGATGTGTCGATTTCAGTTGGAATGGACGGACCGGATGCTGCGCGATCTCGATTCGCGGCCGGAACATTTATTGACGGAAGTTCAGGCCATTCGGATCGGCCCGCTGACGATTGCGGCCAATGCCTGTGAGTTCTTTTCGCCGTTTGCACGTGATGTCAGACACCAGTCTCGCGCGGAGACGCTGATGCTTGCCTGCTATTCAAACGGACGCATCGGCTATCTTCCTGACGCTCACGACATCGATGCAAAGAGCTACGCCGGGTACCAGTCGCCCAAATACTGCAACCAGTTTCCATTTACCAAGGAATCCGGTCCGGCCATGTGCCGTGCGATGCTGGATTCCATCGAAGCGGTCTGCCAGGGAACCTGATTCTCGGCAATCTGCGAAGCGGGACAGGCACCGAGTATGCCGGCGACGCTGCAGTGCCGCTGTCACGTCTTGATCTGGGCGCGTCATTACTGCAGCGTGCTGAAGAATCCGGATTAGTCGCCGTGTTCGGCGCGCCGTTTCATGTACAGTCGCTGAACTTCCTTCATGCAGCATTCACCGTCCGCCGCCAGCGTTTCGCAGCGAGCTTCATCGGAAGCGGATTTGGCGAGCAGTTCCCGAATTCGCCTGGGCGTTCCGTCCAAAACGTCGGCTTCGATATCATCCAGCGTAAAGCCAAAGCAGGCGCAGATCGGGGCGGAAGGACTCTTCGGATAAACGGCCGACTGCAGATCGTCGACAGAAGCAAGCCGTTCGAACAGATCGAAATACGCCACGTCACAGGTCGGAAACGCGCAGAACCAGGCGGTGTCGCCGAGTTGCTGTCGCGATACCGCGGAGATGTGCCCGTCGAGCGTCGGCTTGCTCACGGGCGTGCCCAGTGACCCGCACCGCGGACAGAACGCGCGACCGTCCGGTTCCGGTTCACGAACGAAGGCTTTGTTCATTCGGCGAATCTCGCGCGGGGCTGAATTTTGGAAATCCGTTAGACAAATCGTCACGCGTACGTTCTCAGGTGTGCGACCAGTTCGCAAACCGTGACTTGCGGGAGAATGCCGGGACCGTGTCGAATCGATTCAAACAGTTTTTTGCGCTGGCGTCATCGGCGTGTGTGCTCGCCATGCAGCTTTCGCTCGGTCGAGCGGACGATGGCGGAGCCGGTGATGGGCGAGCCGACCGCGAACCTGCCATCGAAGCGATGGAATTCGAAACCACGGCTTCTCGCGCGCTGAATGGTTCCACCGACGTTCTGTGCCTTGCGGAATCTCCGTCGGGCAGCGATCTGATTGCCGCATTTCATGACGGCTGCGTCATTCTGTTCGACCGGACCACGCGCCAGCGAGTTGCCGGAACGAAGTGCCACGACGCGCCGGTTTCCGATATGGCGGTTGCCGGTAACGTGCTGGCTGCCGCTGTTGATGACGGAACTGTTCGCACGTGGAGTCTGCCGGATCTGACACCGATCAACGTGCTGCCGGGCCATGCCGGTCGAGCGGTCGGAGTTGCCGTGTCCGCCGACGGTCACACAATCGCGTCGTGCGGAATCGACGGGACGGTTCGGCTTTGGCACGCCGATCCCGCCGCCGAAATCGCCGTTCTGACCGGTCACAACGCGGCGGTTCGAGCGGTTGCGTTTTCTGCCGACGGTCGGCTGCTGGCGTCCGCCGGAGACGACGGCACGGTGCGGCTTTGGCGCGCGGAAACACGGCAGCAAATCAGCAGTCTGGACGGTCATGCTGGCCGAATTCGAGACGTGGCGTTCTCTCCTGACGGACGTCTGCTGGCCAGCGCCGGCGAAGATGGAACGGTGCGGTTGTGGAACGCTGACGCTCCGGAGACGCCGCCGCGGTCACTGAAGCACGACGCGATGGTCTGGCGGCTCTGCTTCGCGTCTCACGGAAGGCTGCTGGCATCCGGCGATGCTGACGGAACGATTCGCCTGTGGAACGTCGAAACGGGGGCTTTGACAGCAACGCTTCACGATCACACCGATACGATCACGTCGCTGTTATTCGCCGCCGATTCAAAGTCGCTGTTCAGCAGCAGCCACGACGGAACGATCAACACCTGGCACGCGATGAAGCCGCTGCAGCCGCCACTGGCCGTGATCGATATCGACGCGGGCAAGGTGTGGGCGTCGGCGGTTTCTCCGACGGATGGGCATGTCGCCGCGGGCGGCCGCGACGGATTTGTCAGAATCGTCGATCTTCGTTCGGGTCAGACATCACTGGATTTGAACGAACCAAACGGCACGACGATCGACTGTCTGGAGTATTCGCTCGACGGCCGGATGATCGCCGCCGCCGGCTGGAAGAGCAGCGAAGTCGTGGTGTGGAACGTCGCTGACGGTTCGCTGATGAGAACCTTCGTGGCCGACGCGAATGTTCGAGCCATCGCGTTTTCACCCGACGGAACGATCCTGGCGGCCGGATGCGATGACAATCAGTTGCTTGTCTGGGACGTCGCGTCGGGTGATCTGAAGCAGAAAGTCAACGCTCACGCCCAGCCGGTCTACGACATCTCTTTTTCACCGGACGGCCGGGTCATCGCGACGTGCTGCGGTAACTGGCGTGAACAGAAACCCGGCGAAGTGAAGCTCTGGAAAACGAGTTCACTTATCGAAATCGCTCAACTGGCCGCGCATGAGGCGGCCGTGCGAGCCGCCGTGTTCAGTCCGGACGGCAGTCGGCTCGCTTCCGTCAGCGAAGACGGCGTCATCATAATCAGCGACGTCAAAACGCAGCAGGAACTGCCCGTCATGAAAGGTCCCGCCGGATCGCGCACGCTGGACTGGTCACCCGACGGGCGGTTGCTCGCGGCTGGCCAGCACAACGGTACGACCACCGTTTGGGATCTGAAGACTGCAAGCGTCATTCGTCGCCTCGGCGGTAACGACGACACATTCTCCGTACGATTCGTGCCGGACGGTTCAGTCCTGTGTTCGGCCGGAGGCGACCGGAAACTGACTTTGTGGGACACTTCGGATCTGTCCGACGACGGCACGCGGCCCCGTACCGTCGACGCCGTTCGCAACTGGAGGACGCTCGTTCCATGACTCACTTGCCGCATATTTTTCAACCGCAAAAGTCGTTTCATGTTCGCGTGAATGTTCGACGGTCGCGGTCATTTGATCTCGCGCGCTTTGTGCAGGGCATTGTGATCGCGTGTCTGGTTGTCTGCGGACTGCCGGTCCAGGCACAGCACTCGGACGCTCCGGATGACGTCCAGATACTTGCCGATCAAATTGACGAACTGGTCGCGGCAAAATGGAAAGAAAACGGCCTGGTCCCGGCGAGTCCGGCGGACGACGCGGAGTACCTGCGGCGCGTCTGGCTGGACATTGGCGGCAGAATTCCCCGCGCTGCCGACGCGAGAGACTTTCTGGAGGACACGACCGATGACAAACGTCGGCGGCTGGTTGATGAGCTGCTGGACGGACCGAACTACGTCGTCAATTCCACGAACTTCTGGCGCACCGTGCTGATTCCGGAGGCAGACACGGATTTCATGGTGCGCTACATGCTGCCCGGGTTTGAGGCGTGGCTGCGACAGAAACTGGCCGATGACACGCCCTACGATGACATGGTGCGGGAGCTGTTGACGACGCAGGTGGCCGGAGTTGATTTGTTTTCCCGTCAGGGTGAGTTGTCGCCTATCGCCTTCTATCAGTCGAAGGAAATCAAACCGGAGAACCTGGCCGCTGCGACGTCGCGAATGTTTCTGGGAATTCGCATCGAGTGTGCTCAGTGCCACGACCACCCGTTTGATACGTGGAAGCGAAAGGACTTCTGGGGCTACGCGACATTCTTTGCATCGCTGGAACGCCGCTCGGGAGGCGGCGGGCTTCTCGGTCGGCTGCAGGAATTGTTCGGTCGCCAGACGCTGACGATTCCGGATACGAATGAGGTTGTTCGTGCGACGTTTCTGACAGGAGAATCGCCCCAGATTGCGTCCGGCAGCAGTCCCCGAATCACGCTCGCCGACTGGATTACGTCCGGCGACAATCCGTACTTCAGTCGCACGGCCGCAAATCGCGTGTGGGGGCATTTCTTCGGGAAAGGGATCGTCCATCCTGTCGACGATTTTTCCAGTTCGAATCCGCCCACTCATCCGGAACTGCTCGATCTTCTCGCCGGCGAACTCGTGCGGCACGACTTCGATCTGAAGTTTCTGATGCGAGCAATCACTGCCAGCAGAACCTACCAGTTGACCAGCGCGGTTCGACCCGGCAGCGAACAACCGGACACGTGGCTGTTTTCACGAATGTCCGTCAAAGGCATGACGGCGGAACAGCTCTACGACAGCATCGATCAGGCGGTGGGAAATCACGAATCGTTCGATCAGACACAGCGGATGAGTTTTCAGCCGACAACTCGCAGCCGGTTCATCGAGCAGTTTTCGGACAATCGCAGCGACCCGACAGAACGCCAGACATCCGTGCTACAGGCGCTGTCGATGATGAACGGCAAACTCGTCAGTGATGCGACGGATCTGAATTCCAGCAGAACGCTGGCGGGAATCGCCGCGTACCCTGGCTTCGACACATCGCAGCAGGTGGAAGCCCTGTTTCTGGCGACACTCAACCGGCGGCCGAGTCCCGATGAGCAGCAGCGTTTTGTCGACTACGTGCGCACCGCCGATGACTCGCGCACGGAGAAGGAAGCCCTGGCCGATATGTTCTGGATGCTGTTGAACAGCAGCCAGTTTTCACTGAATCACTGACCGCTGCGGCGTTCTGGAACGACAATTCGTGAGGTGATCCCATGCCACACTCGCCAGAATGGAAACCCGAAACCGAGCGCCCGGTGCTCAGCCGTCGCGACTGGATGCGGCTCGCGTCAGCCGGCATCACGGCGGGTTCGATGTCCGGCTGGCTGAGTCAGCTCGCCGCGCAAACGGCGACTGACACGAGCCGTTGTCGTTCCGTCATTCTGCTTTGGATGAGCGGCGGGCCGAGTCAGATCGATACGTTCGACGTCAAACCGGATCACCGCAACGGCGGTCCGCTGAAACCGATCGACACTTCGGTTCCGGGAATGCACATCAGCGAAACGATGCCCAGGCTGTCGCAGATGATGCAGCACGTTGTTCCCATTCGTTCCATGTCGACTCAGGAAGGCGACCATTCGCGGGCCACGTACCATCTGCGAACGGGTTATCGTCCGCAGGGACCGGTGCACTATCCGACGCTTGGATCGCTGCTCAGCAATGAGCTTGGCTCGGAGACTTCGCCGCTGCCGAACTTTGTCAGCATCTCTCCGTTTCGCAACTTCAGTCCTGCGGCATATGGACCGGGGTTTCTGGGACCGCAACGATCGCCGCTGGTTGTGGGAGAACGCGGGCAGGCGATTGTCGGGGACGAACAGGCAACGTACGACGAGTCACTGAAGGTCGAGAATCTGAATCTGCCGGACAACGTCACGCCGCTGCAGACCGACCGCCGTCTGGCCATGCTGGCTGACTTCGACACCGATTTCCGCATGACTCACCCGGGCGTTCCTGCGGGAAGTCATGAGTCCGCTTATCTGCAGGCAGTGCGCATGATGCGTTCAAAGGCGGTCCGGGCGTTCGACCTTCACGAAGAAGACGCTGCTCTGCGCGACGCTTATGGGCGAAACCAGTTTGGCCAGGGATGCCTGCTGGCGCGACGGCTGGTCGAACACGGTGTTCCGTTTGTGGAAGTGTCGCTGAACGGAGTGACAAACAACCAGAACTTCGGCTGGGACACTCACACGAACAATTTCGAATCTGTGAAGCAACTGACGTCGGTACTCGACCCGGCCTGGGCGACGCTGCTGGAAGACCTGCACCTTCGCGGGCTGCTGGATTCCACGCTGGTGGTCTGGATGGGCGAATTCGGCCGGACACCGCGCATCAACGGCAGCGCGGGGCGCGATCACTGGGCGGTTTCGTGGACCACAGTGCTGTGCGGGGGCGGCGTTCGCGGAGGCCAGTTCTTCGGCGAAACGACCGAGGATGGAATGGCCGTGAAAGACCGTCCTGTGTCGGCCGCCGACCTGATGGCCACAATCTTTCGGTGCGTCGGCGTTGACCCGATGAAACAGAACATGTCCAACGTCGGCCGCCCGATTCGGCTGGCCGATCCCGAAGCCAAAGCGATCACGGAGATCCTGGCATGAACGCTTTCGGCCGGCAGGTCGCGATCATCATGCTGCTCACGGCGCCCGTCGCGATCGCCGACGACAATCCGGTTCCATCGAAACCCGCGTTCGTGGACATCGTCTACCTGCATCGCAGCCGGCCGATTTTTCTTCGTCTGCGGATCGAAGTCGATGGTGTGCCATTCGAACGTCGTTGGAAAGAACACGTCGCGTCGCTGTTTCAGGAGCTGGACACGAACGGCGATGGAAGCCTTGACCTCGCGGAGCTGACCGAAGCCGCGTCCGATGCCGACACGCAGCGGTCGCCGGAAGCCGCCCGGATCGCTCGCCGCGCAGCTCGCTGGTCGGCCCGTCGAAACCCGTTCAATGCATTCTCCATCGAAGAGTTCACTGCGTTTCTTATGAGCCGCCGGCTGGGTCCGCTGCAGATGGCGGACACCAGCCAGATTGCCGCCGGCGGAAGTCAGGTCGGCGCGAAACTGTTCGCGAGTCTGGACGGCGACGGCGACGAAAAGCTGTCGTCCGCTGAACTTCAGCACGCCGCGACGGAACTGCGTCGCCGTGATCTGGACGACGACGGTGCCTTCAGTGTCGCGGAACTGAGCGAAAATCCGACACCGTACTTTGTCCGTGCGGAGCCACAGATGATGGAAGCCGAACAGCCATTCATCGATCTCACACTCAGCTCCGCGCCGATCGCAGTTCTGCGTGAATTCGAACGGCGCTACGCAAAGGCTCCGTCTGTTGCCGCCGACGGTCGCGCGACATTGAGCCGCGAACTCGGTGCGAGGGAACTGGGATTAAGCAGCGAAACGTTCGGGACATACGATCTGGATTCTGACGGAATGCTGGACCGCGATGAACTGCGCGAACTGCTGCGTCGTCCGCCGGTCAGCCTGGAGCTTATCGTGCGACTCGGATCGCGCCGCGAAGTTGAGTTCGTCGTGGAAACAGCACCCGGCGCGACGGCCGATGGCACTCCGCTACGCCGATCCGAAGATGGTCTGGCAAGCCTCGTGATCGACGACGTCCAGGTGGAAATCGCGGAATCAGCGGCAGCGGTGCCGACGCTGCCAGCGAGTATCTCCAGCGACTGTTCGCCACGGCAGATCAGGACAACAACGGATACCTGGAAAAGGACGAAGCAGCGCGTGGCCGTGATTTCGCACAGTCATTTGACGAGTTCGATCAGGACGGCGACGGAAAGATCTTCCGTGAAGAACTGGCTGCCGTGATTGACGACCACATGCAGTCGGCGCGCTGTCGCACGCGATTGGATGTGACCAACCGAGGCCGCGATCTGTTTGAGATCGTCGATCTCGACCGCAGCCAATCGCTCAGTGATCGCGAGTTCGCTCAGGCGGCTCGCCGGATTCCGCTGTGGGATTCCGATGGCGACGGCGCTGTTTCACAATCCGAAATCCCGCAACTCTTTCAATTGTCGTTCGGCCCCGGTCAGCCGGAATTTCCGGGATTGCGGTTTCCCGGCGCTGCCGGTCGAACCGTTGAACAAGATTCAACAACCCGCGGCAGCGCACCTGTCTGGTTCACGAAACTCGACCGAAACAGCGATGGCGAACTGGTGCGGCGGGAGTTCCCCGGAACCTTCGATGAGTTCCAAAAGATGGACCGCAACGGTGACGGCTTCGTCGACGCCGCCGAAGCGGAGTTCGTGAAATAGCACGTCGACACAACACTGATGTTCGACACACCGGATCAATCACTTCAGCATCAATTCAGGGAGTTCAACAGGATGTCATCCAGACAAATGCGGTTTTCATGGGGCCTGCTGGCCGCGGTTCTTGGAATCGGCCTGACTCTGTCGTTCGCGGCGACGCAGAACGAACCATCCCGACCCGTCGAAGAACTGCTGCCCGCCGACACGGTGCTGTTGCTCGGTCACGACGGCGCGGAACGGCACCAGGCCGCATGGGAAAAGACGGCCGCATACGAATCGATGTATGAATCCGGCATGATGGATGTCTGGGAGAAGCTGATTGATTTCGTCGGTCAGCAGGCAGGCATGGGAGCGAACTCGGATGTCGACCAGGCAATGAAACACCTCGAAGCGCGCGGGGCGACACTGGCCGTTTCACTTCCTTCAGCACAGGGGCCGCCGCTGCCGCATGCCATGCTGGTTCTGCACGACGCGGCAAAATTCGAATCGATGCTGACCGGCCTTGCTCGCAACCTTGGCGGTTCCATTCGGGCACAGTTCGAATCGAAATCTGTGAGCGGTCGAAGCGTAACAATGGCCGTCATACCGGATTCGCCGGGTGTGGAAATCGGTGTCTGGGCCGAAGGCGGGCATCTGGTCGTCGTGGCCGGCATCGACGCGATTAGCACAGCGATTTCCGTTGCCGACGGCAAAACACCCAATCTGAAATCGAACGAATTGTGGCGGAAGTACAACTACGGCACAGACAGCTTCGAAACGACGTCTGTCGCCTGGCTGGACTTCGCAGCCGTTCGCAGCGCGTACGGAGCTATGCCGCTTCCGACACCGGGAGGAAAGACGATCGACGATATTCTGCAAACGGCCGGTCTGCACAACCTGACATCGGCCGCGTATCAGTACGGATACCGCCACCGATCACTGTGGTCGCAGGTCGCGATCGAAGTCGACGGACCACGCACAGGGCTGCTGGCGCTGTCCGATCAGAAAGCGATGACTCTGGCCGACCTGCCGCCGCTGCCGGCCAATACCAGCGGCTTCAATGCGTCGCGATTGGACATGGCTTCGCTGTGGAACATTGTCACGCAGTTGATCCGCGAAGGAGCTGCCTTCGGACCGCCCGGAGCTGCCGAACAGGTCGATGGAGTCTTGAGCAACCTGCCACAGATGATCGGCTTTGATCCCGGCCGAGATTTGTTCGCCGCGCTGGGCGACATCGTCTGTATCTATTCCGACCCGGACCAGGGATTCCTCGGCACGGGCATGGGAGTCATGCTGCAGGTCAGGGACGCGAACACGCTGACGGAAACGATCAACAAACTGCTGCTGCAGGCGGAACAGGCATCACGCGGCGACTTCCGAGTCCACCGTTCAGAAAAATCCGGACGCGAACTGGTGCTGATGCAGTTCGGCGATGTTCAGGCGGGAGCGTTGTGTATCGACAACGGCTGGCTCATCGCGGGACTGATGCCTCAGTCGGTTGAAGCAGCTCTGATGCGAATCGACGGCAAACTAACTTCGTGGAAACCAACCGCGGAACAGGCTGAGGCGTTCGAGACTTTGCCGAAATCCTTTACGTCCATCACCGTCGGCGATCCGCGAGTCAGTTGGCACACTCTGATGAAGCTGGCACCGTTCTTCCTGTCGGGCGGACAGGCGGCGCTGAAGGAGGAACGCATCCTGCCGCGTGACGCGGAACTTCCGATTACGATCGCCGACCTGCCGCCCGCGGAATTGATCGTGCGTCCTCTGTTCCCGAACGTCACCGTGACCACTTCGGACAGTGACGGCATTCATATTACGTCGCGTCAGTCTCTTCCCGGAATTCCGTTCATCGGCAGCATCGGCGAAGGCAGCGGACTGGCGACAGCCGCCATCGGAACCGCTCTGCTGCTGCCCGCCATTCAGCAGGCTCGCGAAGCCGCACGGCGCACTCAGTCGCGAAACAACCTGAAACAGATTGCTCTGGCGCTGCACAACTATCACGACGTCTATGGCAGCTTTCCGTCGGGAACTCACCCCAACGAGAAGCTTAAGCCGGAAGAACGCATAAGCTGGCTGGCCGCGATACTGCCGTTCCTTGAACAGCAACCGCTGTATCAGACGATTGACTTCGAAGAAAGCTGGGATGACGCATCCAACGAACGCGGAGCGATGACTCGTGTCCCGTCCTACCTGAACCCAGGCAGCGTCGCGGCGGTGGTCGGTCCCGGTGAAACTCACTACGTGGGCATTGCCGGAGTCGGCAAAGACGCTCCCATGCTTCCCGTCACCAGCAAGCGAGCTGGAGTCTTCGGCTACAACCGCAAGACCAGAATCCGCGACATCACCGACGGGACTTCCAACACGATTATGACCAGCGAAGCCAGCGGTGACTTCGGACCGTGGATGGCGGGCGGCAACGCTTCCATCCGCTCTCTGACGACAAAGCCGTATATCAACGGCCCCGACGGAATCGGCGGTCCCTATCGCGGCGGCGTCAACGTCGGCCTCGCGGACGGTTCCGTGCGGTTTGTCTCCGAAAACATCGATCCGCGAGTCTTCGAACTCCTGTCGGCGATGGCTGACGGCGAGGTGATCCCGCAATTCTGAACGCGGTTGTTTGCAAATGAGTCACCCCGTGGCCTTCACGACGGGGCCACGGGCAAGCGAACCCGCACAAGCGGCTTCTCGCTCGCAAAAGGCCAACTGGGTTCTCCGGAGGCATACTGAGAGTCTGCGTCGCCAGAGCGCCGCATGCGGGTTCAGCCATCGAACCGACTTCGCGCGTTAGGCGCTCGCTGGCCTTCGACGCAGAGGAGTTGACTGATCGCGCACCGGCGAACGGTCTATTTCCTGACGAGTTCCTTCTCCGCACGGCGCTTCTTCAGGACTTCTTCCTGAATGTTCTTCGGAGCCTGGCGATAGCACAGGAACTCCATGCTGAAGGTGCCCTTGCCCTGAGTCATGGAGCGGATTTCATTGGCGTAGTCGAACATTTCCGCAAGCGGGACTTCCGCCAGAATAATGCATATGGCGTCGTTCACTTCCGAAGACGTGACGATGCCGCGCTTGCTGGACAGGTGGCCGGTGACGGCTCCCTGAAACTCATCGGGAGTTTCGATTTCCAGCTTCATGATGGGTTCCAGGAGAGCCATGTTGGCTTTCTTCAGAGTGTCCTTCATGCAGTCGCGCGACGCGATCTTGAATGCCATTTCGGATGAGTCCACGTCGTGATAACTGCCGTCCCGCAGGTACATCTTGACACCGACGACTTCGTATTCGCCCAGCGGCCCTTTGTCGAGTGCCATCTGGAAGCCGGAGTCGCACGACCCGATGTATTCTCGCGGGATGCGACCGCCGGAGATCTCATCAGCGAACTCATAGCGGTGCTCCGAATTCTCCGGCAGCGGTTCCATCAGGCCGACTACGTGAGCGTACTGGCCGGAACCGCCGGTCTGCTTCTTGTGCTTGTGGTTGAATTCCACCGACTTGGTGGGACGTTCCTTGTAGGACACACGCGGTTCGCCGATCAGGCATTCGCACTTGTATTCGCGTTTGATGCGTTCGACGTAAACGTCCAGATGCAACTGACCCATGCCGGCGATCAGTGTCTGGCCGGTTTCTTCGTCGGTCTGCACCTGAAACGTCGGATCTTCGCGGCGGAAGCGTTCTAAAGCCTTGCCGAGCTTGTCTGCGTCGTCGCGCTTTTTCGGTTCGATCGACAGTCGAATCACGGGTTCCGCGACGAAGATATTTTCCAGCGAGTATTCGATACCACTGCCCAGGAACGTGTCCCCGGACGCGCAGTCGACACCGACGACAGCGATGATGTCACCGGCTGACGCTTCTTCGATGTCTTCGCGATCGTTGGCGTGCATTCGCACCATTCGGCCGAACCGCGTTGCGCGGCCGGTTCGTGCGTTGGTGTAGCTTTCACCCTTCTTGATCACGCCCTGATAGATGCGCATGTAGGTCAGCTGACCGAAGGCTTCCACGACCGTCTTGAACGCCATGGCCACCATCGGATCGCCGGCCTGATTTGTCAGCCGGACTTTTGGATGCTTGCCTTCTTCGTCTGCCGGCTGGCTGTTGTCGTTGGCATAGACATCAACGTCGGTCGGGCACGGCAGGTACATAGTGACGGCGTCGAGCGCTTCCTGAACGGCCTTGTTCTTAAAGGCGCTGCCCATCAGCACGGGCGTCACCTGCTGAGCAAGCGTTGCCGATCGAACGATGCGGCGGATGTCGGCCTCAGCCACTTCGCCTTCTTCCAGCAGCGTTTCCATCAATGCGTCGTCGAAGTGCGACAGTTCCTCCAGCATCTCCGTGCGCGCGGTCTGTGCGGCGTCCCTGAGGTCGTCCGGAATCGGCTTGCGTTCGACGATTTCGCCTTCTTCGCCCTTGAAATAGATGGCTTCCATGCGAATCAGATCGACCACTCCTTCGAACGCGGATTCCACGCCGATGGGAATCTGCAGCGGGATCGCATTCGTCTTCAGCTTTTCCTTCATCTGAGCCATCACCTTTTTCGGGTTGGCTCCGGTGCGGTCCATCTTGTTGATGAACGCAATTCGCGGAACTCCGTAGCGCTTCATCTGACGGTCGACCGTCAGCGACTGGCTCTGAACGCCGCCGACCGAACACAGCACCAGAATAGCGCCATCCAGCACGCGCAGGCTGCGTTCCACTTCGACGGTGAAGTCGACGTGTCCTGGTGTGTCGATGACATTGATGACGTGTTCGGGAATCTTCAGCTTATCGTTTTTCCAGGCGACACGCGTCGCGGCGGACGTGATCGTAATGCCGCGCTCACGCTCCAGTTCCATGTGGTCCATGGTCGCGCCGCCGTCACCGCCCTTGACGTCCCGAATTTTGTGAATTCGTCCGCAGTAATAGAGCATTCGCTCTGTCAGCGTCGTCTTGCCGGAATCGATGTGGGCGGAAATCCCGATGTTGCGTACACGACGAAGGTCAGTCATTTCTCCAGCCGTCCTGAGTGTCGAACGAAGAACACAAGTGTTAAGCCAGGCGGAACATCCGCACAGAAAAAAGAAATCTGGTACCGGTCCTGCCGTGGCGTGCGAACGCGGGAAGCGAAACTTCGCGAAAACCGGCAGTCTCGGCAACGAAGCGACCCGGCCTCACGATGATCGACGGTGGCCGGTGAGCAGCGATTTCCTCGCTCCGACCGCGTCCAGCCGTCCGACGCGGGAAGTCGAGGATCCTCCTGAAAACGTTAGCAACGCCGTCTGTGCATTGGTCGTTTCCTGTGTCAACAGCCGCCTGATCGCCCGTCCTGTCGAACGAGTCCGAGCGCCCGGAAACCGCCGAACTTGAAGGGCGGAATCGTATCGTTGCCGATTTTTTGGGAAAAGGGCGATTCTGAGTGAATTTGCAAAACCCGTGCCTTTACCGACTTTGGGATTGGATGCACTCATCGGTTGCGACCGCTATCATGCCGCCGTCGCGAGCTCCCGGCGCACCATTTTCGGCACATCCGGGTGCTACGCATCCGCGGTGCCAGGCGGCACGCGAAAGCTGCCGCGGTCAACGACTGACGCGGCTTCGTTCCCCGAAATGTCCGTCCGCAATCCCCCACACCGTCGGAAAGGCTGTGTCCCCCGGACAGGCTTCGTCGACGCCGCCTTCCCGGCCAGCGACATTCCCAAGTTCTTCCGTAAACCTGCGTTTCACAATTCACCGTTTAGGCTTTATTCCATTGAGGACGCCATGAAGGGACTGTTGATTCCGATCGCCTTTGCACTGGGGACTGCGATTTGCTGGGGTCTGTACGGTCCGACGCTGACCAAAGCCAGAGCTCCCGCCGGTGAATGGAGCCCGTTCAAACCGTACGTGTTTATCGGTGTCGCCTATCTGGCCTGGGCAATCGGCGGCGGTCTCGTGGCGATGAAACTCAAGGGCGACAGTTTCAGCTACGGCGGCGCTTCGTTTCCGGCGATGAACTGGGGGTTCTGGGCCGGCACGCTGGGAGCTCTGGGTGCTCTCTCGCTGACCAATGCGGTGATTGCCAGCAAGGGCAACACGGCTCTGGTGATGCCGATCGTGTTCGGAGGAGCCGTGACGGTCAATGGCATCTATGCCTGGCTGAAGCTGAAGGATCTGGTCGACGTGAACCCCGCCCTGTGGGTCGGGATGGCTCTGGTGACCGTTGGAATCGTCCTGGTCGCCATGTTCACGCCTCACGGCGTCCCGGCCCGCAAGCCCGCGGAAGCTGCTGAGCACGTCTCCACCGACCCCACAGACTCGCAGCCGTCGAGCAACGCCGATCGACCGGGGGACGGATCCAGCGCCTGAACCTACGCGACCACGTCCTGCGCCTTTCTGGCCAGCCGGCGGTCGAACACCTCCTGAACCGTCACTTCGATCGTCCGGCACAGACCTTCCAGATCAAGGTCGTCTTCGTCGTACCCAAATGGCTCTTCCACGTGTTCTGCGACGATTTCCAGACCGAGCATGAAGTAGGCCACGATCACCGTCAGCGGAATCGTCCACCAACGGAAGCTGTCCACGATTCCCCACGGAAACGTCGCCAGATACAGGAAAACACACTGCCGCGCGAACAGCTTGTACGACCGAACGACCTGAGTTTTCCGGATGCGTTCACAGCCGCCGCAGATGTCCAGAAACCGGCGAGCCTCCTCGTCAAGCACGCGCAGTTCGTCGCCGTCAATCGAACCGTTGGTCTTCCAGCTCGAAAATTCCTCGTACATCCGCGTGATCAGATACGACGGAACGTGGCTCGGCCGGTCCGTGCAGTTTTCAAACCCCGGCAGCTTCTGCAGCAGCGATTCCTCGCGAAGGTGATCCTTCAGGCCGTAGGCAAACGCGACAATGTCGACGCGAAACCGGTTCATTTCGTCGTCGCTCGCCCGCACCAGGTCGGCCACTTTGATCGCAAGGTTGCGGCTGACATTGACCAGCGATCCCCAAAGCTGCCTGGCCTCCCACCAGCGACCGTACGACGAATTCGTCCGGAAGACCAGCAGCCATCCGAGCACGATTGTCAGAGCCGCGTGCAGATCCGACGGCAGGTCCGCAAACGTCGTCGATTTCGGGTGAGATTCCTTCAGCACCGGAATCAGGGCGTACGCTCCGATCAACAGCGCATAAACGGTCACACGCCACAATGTGCGGCCGATAGTCATTTCACGGACACGGATCGGTGCTGCCGTCATGGAACTTGACTCGTATCGCCTTTGCGTTTCCGTCGTTCACTCTGCACCGCGCTCGAAAGCGACGGTTCCGCGAACGATCCATGATTCCGACCGAACTCGATGCCCGGTTCAGCATGACGCCAACCTGGCCCCCAGCCGGAATCAGTCAACCCGCGCCGGGAACTGGTTCCCACGACCAGTGACATGCACGCCGCAGGAAGCGCGAAGGAGTCTATCGTGGAGACACGCTGATACGAAACGCGACGTCCTCACGGCACGAATTCTGACAACAAACCTGTAACACACCCGGAAGGCGGCGTGAACCGGCAGCCATCAAGCCCCACGTCAATGATGCGCATGATCGGTGCGAAGTCGCGGATGGAAGGGCCGGGGCATTCGGAGAAATTTCCAAAGCCGAAGTCGGCTGTGGTGTGGAAAAAGTCGAAAATCGCGATATCGTTCATCGACCGTGATTGTCGGAACTTCCTGAATCCTGAACGCGTGAATCAGCGCCGTTGCCCCAGTGACGACCGTTCACTTCCGATTCAGAAGCCCGAAATGTCAACACAGGCTCCTATAGCTCAATTGGCAGAGCAACTGACTCTTAATCAGTAGGTTCTAGGTTCGATTCCTAGTGGGAGCATTTCACAAATCTTTCTGCTTCAACACGTTACGCCTCTGCTGCCCGGCAGGGGCGTTGTTCGTTTCGGGCTCCTGTTAGCCGTACTGTTAGCAAGTCACCGGGAATGACGGTCGACGAATTCATTGAAAGCTGGCAACGCAGCGGCGGGGCTGAAATGGCCAACAGCCAGCCCTTCCTGATTGAGTTCTGCGACCTGCTTGGGCTCCCACGTGCGCAGCCGCGTCGGCAGGAATCTGAGCGGCGGTCAGTTAAGGGGGTTCATCGGTTTCAAGCACAGCATTCGGAATCCAGCATTTTCGTAATCCGTGACCAGACCATCGACGCAGGAATCCATCAGCCGCTGAGTTCCGGCGCAGCCAGTCCTCGGTCAGGTCCGGTCGGTCTTTCAGGACGCTGCGAATCCATTCGTCGTGAATCTGAGCCGTCCACTTTGCCCGGAAGAGTCCGGTCATGGCCAAGATCATCCAGCAGGTCACGCAGTGGTGCCGGATACAGCACGCGAATCGTACAACGCGGTGAACGCCGCCACGCTGTAGCCCAGTCCGAGTTCCTGAGCTTCCGCCGCTATTGATTCCAGAGCCTTCAGGCGTTCGTCATCCTGTCGACGTTTGAAGTCCATGACGTCCTCGCGAAATAGGACACGACGGTGCGAACCGACCAGACGCGCCCGGCAACTGACCGTCGTCAATCAGCTTGACCACATAGGGCCGCGAGACGTTCAGCAGGTCAGCGGACTGCTGAGTCGTCAGTTCAGCGTGAACGGGAATCGGCGTGACACCGTTTCCCGGTAACCCAACTGAACCATGATGTCCTTCAGCATCCGCAGCGCAGCCGTCGGGATGACGCAGTCTTCACCGTCAACGTGAACGGTACTTCTGCGGCTGGCGGCGCTCTTTGCCAGCAATGCGGACTAACTGCCGACTGGCTTCCGACACCATTGCGGGGTCGAATTCATCGGGTGACAGTGTTTCCGGGTGGTCGATGCGTTCAATCATTTCGGCCTCACTGCGACTGACGGGCGATACGAAATCCATGTGTGTAGCTATCGTACGCAAACAACAAACGAAACGAGTGAAATAACCGAAACAGCGTCTCACCCCAATCGCGTGCAATCCGTTAGAATCTGCCGCACCAGACCTAGGGTAGCTCCCGAAACGCGGACCCGAACCGCCCGGTCTGGTGCTTTCTGCGTTCGGGACGCGACCGTTTCGGGAGTCGAAGACGTGAAGTGATTTCGTTAGACATCGTTCAGGAGTATTACAGAGAACCAAAGACACTTGCGGCGAGCCTAGCGTGTCAGTGGCGTATTCGGTGTGGAGTATCGACACAATGATTACCCTCATCCAGTATGCACAAGAACGATGTGCTGAAGAACTCCGGAGTCTGGGTAAATCGGCCACAGGAATCAGGCGCAGTACGATTCCAAAGCGGCTCTGTGAAAGAGCTTCAAAGACTTACAGAATTTAAGCGTCGAGACTTACAGAATTTAAGAAAGTTACCGAACGGGCGTTCCTTTGAATTTCAGCCCCGATGAATCGGCGGCGAATCGGGAAGCGAACCTGGCGGAACTAAGAACGAAGCTTGACGATGCCTCGCTCGAAATGTATTCGGCGAAGCTGAACCTAGTTCGCGCCCGCAAGAGCCAAGAGCTCACGCAGAAGAAACACGAGGACGCGTGCAGAGCGATGTTGGAAGCGGGGGGCATCCCTGCGGACCTTTGGGACGATTTTCGACTTTCTGAAGACCAGACAGAATGTGCGATGGCTCTCGCTAAATTCGTGGACACTCATGTAGACGCAATCACGTATCCACAGGATGTTGGAATTGCGATTCCGTTCGATGCGTCAGTCGGTGAACGGTCTCGCATTCGCTGTTAAAGATATGCGGCTGGCGACATCAGCCCCAACGCATTTCACAGAAGTCTCTGAATGCGGCTCCCAATTCGTGAAAGCAGGGCTTCGAATCGGCAGATGGTTGTGGGCTAAATCACAGTCACAGGATCCGCTCGCCCCTCCGGCGCATGTTCACCGGGATCAGCATTGCAGTGCTGGATGAAGCCCCGCCGCGTCCTAAGGCTTTCGAAGAATCACTCTCTGAAAGCTACGCACGCGATTGCGAAGCTGAAGCGTGGGCGGCAGACAGGAAACTTGATTCTCCGCGTATTCGAACGCTTGGGAGAGTTTGATGGGTTCAGTAAGCGGTCGACTGCAACCGTGGCGAGTCGAGTGACAGAAGTTGTCGAGAAGCTGCGCCTGGCAGAAAGTTCCTAAAGCTCGGAGAACGGACGAAACATTGCACACGTTGAAATCCGTCGCATCGAAGGACATTTATTGTCATCTGCGAACGGAGACGCAATGCCGACCGCCAATGCTGAGACACTAGTCAGTCTCGAACACGCCCGCCATCATCTGATTCCCGGTCGGCCGGATGGAAGACCGGTCAACCCCTTCCATCGTCTGGCGCTTGGATCCGGCGGCTTGATAGGCATCGACGGCGAATGCATCAAGCTGCAGCCCGTCGATGTCGGCAGCCGTCATCACGTCAAACGCGATCGACGAATTCTTCCAGGCAGTCACGGCCACCAAAGCTGGAGCGCACCGCAGGGCCGCAGAGGTCGCCGCAGGTGTCTCCGACGACGAACTCGCCGCTGCGAGGCTGCAATGATGGAAGGCAGCCACGCACAAGTCATCGTCAGCGATATCAAAGCGCTCTGGCAGGTTGCTAGGCCAATTGCGGAGATCGCCCGCAACCTGCATTTGCCGGAGTCAATTATTCGCCACGTCATCGCAACCGGCACGCTGCCGGAATCCTAGCCGCGATGGAAATCGTCAGCGGATCCGCTGATAACCCGAAAGCAAGCCGTGACTCGCTGTGAGCCACGGCCGCATTCCGAAACCGCCGTCTGAGACTTTGACCGGTACGCAGACGGCCATTCACGAAAGGGACATTATGTCCACGAAGTACTGCAAACGGAATCCATCGCGAGGATTTCCGAGAAGACGGAAGGTTCCCACGCACGAAGTCTACCGGGAAGTCTGTCGTGAGATTCGTCACATTCTCAACTGTCAGGACACCGTCACCGCAGATGACGTGCATCGCAATCTGGAGATTCCCCCCGATGGAATGCCCCAGATTGCTCACGCCTTCCGAGGGGCTGCAGATGGCCGGTGAAATTGTTCTGGTGACGATCATCAGATCAACGCGCTACGGTCAGAACGGCAATCGAATTGGGGTGTGGCAAAGCGTAAAGCGCGAACCGAAGCGGGCCGGTGAATGGCCGGTCCCGCTTCTCTCAATCAAAGTTGACCGCGGCATGGTCAGCGGGCAGTACCAATCACCCTGTCAGAGGATGACAAACGCATGATACCGACACTCAGGACTCTATCCGGGTCGGAAAGCGTTCGCAGCATCATTCCCTCCCGTGATGTCGGTGAAACGTGCGTGAACACCGGCTTCACTGGCGGCTGACAAGAAAAGCAGTCCGCAATCACGACAACTGCAAGGCGTTCCATTTTCAGCCGGTCACGGTGAATGTCCTTCCCAAAGTCATTCGAGACCAGGTCCTCAGCCTTGCCCGTTCCATCGGTTGCGATCCGTCATGCGTGGTTCTGCCGGCACTCACAGTCTGTGCTGGCGTCATCGGGAACGCTCCCCGACTTCGAGTCAAACGAAGCTGGTTCGCCCCACCGATTATCAGTTCGGCTGCCATCGGTGAAATTGGCACTCAGAAATCACCGCCACTGTGCGCCGTCGTCAAACCGCTGAAGTCTCGGCAGCGAAAGCAAATTGCAGTGTATCGATCGGACATGGCCAAATACGAAGACGACCTGGCCGCGTACAAGCGTCGGTTGAAGGAATGGACCGAATCCGAGGAAGGCTGCCTCTGGTATTGCTGATGGGTCGCGTTTGGACAGATCCGGTTACGTGCGCGATCCGGTTTGCGGTTCGCAGGTGTCCCGCACGATCGATATGCCGGGCAGGCGGGAACTCCTTCAGTGCTGATCAGCTGATATTCCGAATGGATCGTCCGTGTCGATCACTGGTGAACTTCCAGAGGAGGCTGGTGCGATGCCTGAATCAGGAACGAAGTATTCCGTTTCAGAAGGCTGTTTCAGAACATCGGTTGCTGCTGCCTGTTCATCGATCCGCCGTTGCACGTAGGAACCGTGCATCAGGCGATCTTCGCGACCGTCGCCGGCCGCAATGATGATCGCAGAATCCGACAACAGCTTTCGTTCCCGGACATTGATGGCGTGGCAACGCGTTTGGCAGAGTCCGCAGCCAACACACCGGTCAGCCAGCACGACGGGAGCCTGGTAACCTGTGCCTTCGACAGGAGCGCCGTTTCTGTCGGTCTGAACGCCTACCTGCGTGAATTCAATCGCGTCGTACCCGGCGGCGTTACATTCCTGGACGCAAAGATCACAGGCTTCGCGACCGGCGAAAGGCAGGCACGTGGTTTCGTTGACAATCGCCAGGCCCATCCGAGCCGCTTTCTTTTCTTCCAGCGGAAGTGATCGAATTGCCCCGGTCGGACAAACCTGGCCGCAGGCGTTACAACTGGATTCGCAACCGGCCCAGTCGGCGACAACCATTGGTGACCAGAGTCCTTCCAGGCCCTGCTGGAATCCTTCCGGCTGCAGGACATTGTTCGGACACGCCTTGAAGCATTCCCCGCAACGAATGCACATTTGCAGGAACTGCTGCTCGGGTACGCTGCCGGGCGGACGAACGGGTCGGAACGCGGTGGCGGAGTGCAGGTTTGCGCCGAAAGTCTTCGTGATGCCGGCCAGACCAAGCCCACCGGCAACCGCCGCGGCGCTTCCTCCGGCAAGGGAAAGGAATCCTCGCCGGCCAAGAGCTGTTTCATTCGTGGACGGATCGTTTTCCGTTTTCAGTTCGACGAAATTCCATCGCTCGACAAATTTGATGGCTTCTGTCGGACAGACGCCGCCGCAGGATTCGCACATCGTGCAGTCCGTTGTGCGAGTCGTGTAGTCCGGCTTGATCGCGTCAAACGGGCAGATTTCGACGCATTTGTTGCAGTTGATGCACGACGATTCGACTTTCCGTTCCGTGAGACGAAACACGTTTGCCAGTGAAAACACGGCGCCGCTGGGACAGACGTATTTGCACCAGAACCTCGGACGCAGGAAACCGAGACACAGCACTGCGGCAAACAACACCAGTGAAATGAAATGTCCCGAATTCATCGATGGCACAAGATGCCAGCCACGCACCGAACCGTTCTGAATCGGATCGATGGCAAACAACATTCCTCGCGTGATCACCGGAATGGCCGCGAAGTAGCCGGAAACAAGCACTCCGAACACCGCGCAAATCAGCGTGCCGGCCAGCAGATAGTACTTGATGTGAACCCACCAGCCGCCGTCGGGAAACCGAAACCTGGCCACCCGCTTTCCAACAGCCCAGTCGAACAAATCGATCGTCGTTCCCAGCGGGCACAGGTAGCCACAGAAACCGCGCGGGACGAGCGCGCACACCAGGAGAATCGCGGCCGCGGAAACCAATGACCAGACCCAGCTGCGAGAAGCCACCGCCGTTGAAATGCTCACCAGCGGATCGATCAACAGAAAAAACTCGGCGGGAATGACTTCCTTGCGGGCAAGATTGTCGGCGTAATGCGAATGCCAGGCGGCGGGGTCGTCTGCATGAAGTGTCCAGGGACCATTGCTCGTAAAGAACGCATCGAAGGCCTCGGGAGTCAGTTCGTCATGCGGAATGAGGCGAATTGCGTGACCCGAGAAGCTGCCAACCTGGAACGAACCGGCACACATCTGCGGCCGGCCGGAACTGCCGGCGTCGACCGCAAAGAGGATGTCACCGGCGCGCACGCTTGTTTCTCCGGAGATTGTTCCGGCAAGCATGAGGTCGCCGGTCTGCTGATCAAATTCCTGAAACTCCCAGCCGGGAAATCTTGCCCCCGGCGATTTTGGACGGGCGTCGTACGGCCAGCAGACGACGAAGAACAGGACGAAAAAAGCCGCGAGACAGCCGGCCTGAACGACTCGTCGAAAAGGTGAAGCCAGCCATGAGATACCCATTCGTCGCAGCGTTCTGCGGATCAGGCCGCGGCGTTTTGTTGCCCGATCGGACTGCAGCGCAACTGGAATCAGTCTTCGCAGCAATCGGCCCGGCAGGGCATACGAAGCTGTTCGTCGCGTGGTAAGCCGTCGCAGGACCGGTCCATACCAGTCCAGTCGCAGAATGGCTGCGGATCGCCCCTGATCAAATGTCGTCAGGAACAACAGGACCGAGATCGCGAAGAGCACAACACCGAATGTCAGACTCAGCGCGGTGAACCAACGCAGCGGAAAAGGATTCAGCGGAGCATGCGCCAGCGCGGCCGCAAGAATCACCCCGGACATCGCAGCCATCGCAGCGGAGACGACTCGTCGTCTCATTTCGCACCCCTGGCCAGCGCGCGGGCCGTCGCGTTCACGATGGCCTGCGAGGTGATCGTGGCCCCGCTGGTGGCATCGACTCCGTGAATGCTCTGCAGACGGATGATCTGACTCGGCGTATCGGTCAGTGATGCGTAGTACTGTTTCTCCTGGTGAGCGGTGACTTCAAGCCGTTCGATCTTTCCGGCGGCGACTTTGACTTCGATTTCGAGGCGGCCGTTGTAGCCGATGCTGTCTCCGGAATACGTACCGTCCGCGACCTTCGTGACATCCGCCCTGTCGAACAGACGAATGGCGTCGATGCTGTCGCGGGCGCGTCCCTTCAGGCGGGTTTCATACTCTTCGTTGCGAAAGCTGTCGGACTCAATCACCTTCTGATAGTACGTCACGGCATCGTCAAGTCGTCCCGCCCGTCGAAGAGCGTCTCCGGCCAGCAGAAACGCATCGTAGCTGTTCGAGTAATTCTGAAAGCGATCAGCTAGTCTGACTGCTTCGTCGATCGCACCCATGTCGCCGTACAGTTTGATAGCCCCCATTGACAGCGACTGGCCGCGCAGCATGTCCATCGCCATCTGCTGATTGCCAAGTCGCCAGTAGCACTCGGCAAGGTGAATTCCGTCGGCGCGCGCGACGCTGGGACTCGCCTTTTCAAACCAGAACGCAGCGCGCGGATAGTCCTGCAGCAGCGTGAAGTACATCGATCCGAGCGTCCGCATGTCGCGCTGCAGGAGAACCGAATCGTCCCTGTGAAGAGTCAGGCAGTGATGCACAAGCTTGATGCCGGAATGCCAGCGACCGGGGTTCTCGTTAATAACCGACCAGATGTACTGACCCACGTTTTTCTGGCTTTCCCAGGTCTTCGTGGGCGGCTTCAGTGGCCAGGACAGGTCGAGAGTTTCGGGATATTCCAGTTTCGTCGCTTCGAACCAATCCGGAGGCGTGGCTCCGGCCGCGTCGATGATGGCACGCACTTCGTCGGCCGACCGCACCGGCAGACTGTCTTCGCGCGCTGCTGCAAGCGGTGTCAGCACGTGACGTTCCCCGTTAAGCGTGACGGCGTGGATCCTGCTGAACGAATACGTCCGCGTAAATGTTCGCCGGCCGATCGTCGATTCAAAGTCCAGCTCCCTGGCGTCCTTCCGGATCTGCTTTACCTGGCCACTCGCCCTGGACCCGTTCAGAAACTCGATCGTGTCCTGAGCCGCAGCGTCGCCACGACCAGGAATGAGAGCGACGATCGTCAGCACGGAGCCGATGAGAGCACCTCGACAGACCATTCGATATCGCGAATCAGACATTGGACAACTCCCGGTTCCGCTTTGGCCAGTCACGTCAGCTTGTTCGAATCGGAAGACCGTCCGTTTGGAACGCACAGCATCCGCAGCCACAATTCGGCTCATGCTTCAACGGTGTCAGTAGACGATCCGCATGTCGACTGTGGAGAATAAGCCGCCCTGCGACTGCGGCAAAGTCGTCGCGACAATTCTGAGCGTTATTCATCGATGCGAGTCAAAGCGGCCGATTCTGAACGTCGCCGACAATGCTGTGTGCTGTGCGTCAGTGAACTTCGGTCGGGACTGGCGGACGTGACGGCACGTTTGTGGACGCGGCATTGAAGCCGCCCTCGCGGGTCTTTCGGTTCAGCACCATTTCGATCGAGGATCGGAGGGTTTCGCTGCGGAACGGCTTTTCCAGACGGCCTTCGAAGATTTCAAAGATCTCGGGGTTGTGCGTTTCATTGACCAATCCGCTGCACAGAATCACGGGAATGCGGACGCCGTTCCTGCGAAGTTCACGTGTGACCTGGACGCCATTTCGCTGCGGCATCACGTAGTCCATCAGGATGACGTCAAACTTTCGGTCGCATTGCAGCAATTCCATCGCTGCCGCGCCGTCTTCGACGCCTGTGACGTCAAACTGCATCCCGGTCAGCAGCTGTTTCAATGACCGGCGAACCAGGTCGTCATCATCAACAATCAGAATCCGACGCTCCGTCGCGCGCCCGGCCGGCTCGCTGACGAATGCAGTTTCTTCGGGCTCGCTCTTTTCCGGCGCGACCGCCGGCAGAAGCACTGTGATCGTTGTCTCGGCGTCGCGTGAGCTGTGAACGTGAATCGTCCCGCCGTGAGTTCGCACGATGCCCAGGACGACCGCCAGTCCGAAACCATGACCGGACGGCTTCGTCGTAAAGTACGGATCAAACATGAGCGCAAGCGTTTCGTCGTCAATTCCGCATCCGTCGTCGTTAACGTTAATCGCCACGTAACGGCCGTCGGTCAGAGGTCTGCCGGCCGTGCTTCCAGCCTGTTCTTCGGATTCGTCAGACACAATCCGTTCGCAGATCGATACCGACACGTTGCCACCGACAGGCTGCGTGGCATCGGCTGCATTGGCGACGAGATTCATCAGCACCTGCCGGATCTGACCGGCATTGGCCATGACCGTCAGCGGGACCTTTGAATGGCATTCAAATCGCAGACTAACGTTCTCCCTGACCGACGCCTTCAGCAGTGCCTGCAGATCGTTGGCCAGCGAGCCCACGTCGACAATTTCACGCCGGACGGGCGACTTTCCGCAATAGAGCAGCATCTGGCCACAGATGTCGGCGGCGTTGGATGCGGCCTTTGTGATCTGTGTGGCGGTTTCCTGAATAGCCGGCTCGGCGGACGTGGCCTGAATCACCTCGGCGAAGGTATTGATCGCCTGCAGCACATTGTTGAAGTCATGCGCTACGCCGCCGGCCATCAGTCCCAGGCTTTCGTTCTTCTGTGCCTCGACCAGCCGGGCTTCAGATTCCCGGCGCAGTTTCCTTTCCGCAGTCAGCGACGCGTAGACGTGGCGCGCTGACAGCCGAACAACGACAGCACATGTCGGTGCCGTCACGAACAGATGCATCAGGTCTCGCCCGGAACCTTCCAAACCACTGAAGTGCTGTCCCGCCACCCAGACAGCAGCACCGAAGAATACTGAGCCGAGAAATACTGCCGTCGAAAAATACAGCAGACCCGTTGTCACGATCAGACAGGTGATTCCCGCCGGAGATTCCGCCGCGGGCGCCAACACCAGCGGCCACACATGCAGCAGAAACGTCGGGATGATCGCACACGTGACCACAAGATCGAGCTGAGCCGGCGTTCGCACGAACCGCAGCCGATGTCGGAGAATCAAGAACAGAACCGCCAGAGCTGCGTCGGCGGCGGCCATTTGCCTGCCGACATTTCCGCCATACGCGAACAGCTCTGTTCCCGACGAGAACAGGGCAGCGTACGCTCCCAGTTGTAACGCCAGCTCATTGAATCGATAGGCAGGATGGTCCTTCAGGGAATTCGGTTCGGCTTGCATCAGTCCAGTACCTCCCCTTTGCAGTTGTCGGGCCAGGTGTCTCGACAGGAAGTCTCCTGCCGGAAGATAGTGTCCGAATCCATTCAGACGACGAGTCATCGTTTCAACGGATTCCCTTTGAGGTGCCCTGCCATCGATGACACCGGTCACTCCCGACAGCAGGCTGATTCAGATCTCCATGTTCCTGATGACGTGCAGGAGAGTCGCACGCACGGTTTGATGCCCTATGTCAAGACGGCGGTCGAGCTCTTCTTCGATCAGGCAATTGCAGTCGCGGAGCAACTGTCGCGTCGTCCAGGAGTCATGTTTCAGGAGTCCGTCCAGCAGGTCCATTGCGAAATGTCCTCACCGTCATTTCCGGACAGAAATGTCGCGTCAGTCGAGCATGATCTGAAGCAAGTGCACGTCCAGATGCCGGCCGAATTTGTGGCCGACCTCCTTCATGGTGCCGACGCGCGTAAAGCCGAGCGATTCATTCAGATGAAGGCTGGCCTCGCTGCCTTCCGCCACCCTGGCAAGCAGTGTATGAAATCCGAGCTTCCTGGCTTCATCGATTGTCGCCTGCTTCAGGAGGCGACCAATTCCGCGACCTCGGTATTCCTCCCTGACGTAGAATGATGTCTCGGCTGTTCCGTTGTAGGCAGGACGTTCGGACCACTTCGAGAGGGAACCCCAGCCGACAATCTCTCGTCGATATTCCGCGACGAAAATCGGATGAGTCGGCCCGTGACTGAGGAGCCACGACTTGCGTTCTTCGACGGACTGCGGCTCCGTGTCAAATGTTGAAGTCGTTGTCAGGATCGCTTCGTTGTAGATCTCCGTAATGGCCTCGGCATCCCCCGGTACAGCATACCGGATGCGAATCTGCGCAGTGTCGAATGTCATTGTGAACACCTGCCATCGCTGTTTCGAATCCATTTCGGTTGCACCGGATTATAGCTGGAACGCTCATGATCCGGTCGACTGAATGCCCCCGATTGAACAGTTCACGAAATTACTGCCCGTTACCGCGTTCCTGATCGTGTTGTGTGACTGGGCGGTCGGCAGTTTCGTCGGACCGTTTGTCGTTCGGCGATCAGCACCGGAACGGAACTCTGTGACAAATGCGCTGCAGTGTGCGACTCCGGCAACTCCGGGGTAGTTGGCAGAAGTCTTGCTCTCGCGGTGGCCGCCGCGTCGGGCGCAGTTTGGCCCACGCGGACTCGCAAGTGACTCGAACGACAGGTCAGGATTTGACATCTCCTCGATATCCAAAGCGATGCTGAATCATCGCACTCCAACAATGCCTCGATTTCGGACTCGCGCGGACTGTTCATCGTGATTCCGGCTTTTCGACGCGCGATGCAATCTGAAAACAGATTTCCGGCGGATCGATGAATCGCGTGAATAGTCGCGGCAAATGTCGGTTGTCCGTGTACGATTCGCTTTCAGTCCCGCATTCGTTCGCTGGCGCTGAACGGCAGCGTCGGGGAAGTTTCCAGGGTGATTTGCGTCAACCAGCGTTTTGAGTCAACCAGCCATGTCGTTCATTCGAAGAACCGTTCTTGTGTGTCTCGCCGCAGCGTCGCCGCAAATGTGTCTGGCGGAGGAATCGCCCGGGGAGAATTCACTTGTGATTGACTGTTCGGCCGTCAACGGCGAACACGTGACGGTCGCTTCCGGCGAATCGATGGCCACGGTTGTCTGTTTTCTGGGCACCGAATGTCCACTGGCAAAACTCTATGGGCCGCGGCTTTCGGAACTGGCTGAGGAATTTTCCGGGCAGAATGTTCGCGTCGTGGGAGTGATGAGCAACCGGCAGGATTCGATCGACGATATCCGCCGCTATGTCGAACTGCAGGCGATCTCGTTTCCGGTGATTCACGACGACGGCAACCTGGTGGCGAATCGGTACAACGCCACGCGCACCCCGGAGGTCTTTCTGCTCGATCGCATGCTGAACGTGCGGTACCACGGACGTGTGGACGATCAGTACGAACCGGGAATCACGCGGTCGGCTCCGGAACGCCGAGACCTGCGAATCGCCATCCAGGAAGTGCTGGCGAACAAGCCGGTCAGCGTGGCGAGAACGTCAGCGCCGGGATGTCTGATCGGCAAGTTCCGGCCTGCGGACAGCCGCGACATCGTCGAAAACAACATCACGTATTCGCAGCACGTCAGTCGAGTCCTGCAGAGGCACTGCGTGGAATGCCACCGTCCCGGAGAAATCGGTCCGTTCGCGATGGACAGCTTTGAGGAAGTGGTCGGCTGGGCAGACACGATGCTGGAAACCATCGAAGACGGCCGCATGCCTCCCTGGAGCGCGGACCCGGACGTCGGCCGGTTTTCGAACGCTCGCCTGATGCCCGAATCGGACCGGCAGATCATGCGAGACTGGATTGCCGGAGGACTTAAGCGCGGTGATGAATCGCAACTGCCGCCGCCGGTAACGCCGGCTTCGCAATGGCAGTTGACTCGCAAGCCGGACGTTGTCATTCCCATGCGCGATGTTCCGTTCCGCGTTCCTGCGCAGGGCACCGTGGAGTACCAGTACTTTGTCGTCGACCCGAACTTTGAAGAAGACCAGTGGATCGCCGGGGCTCAGATCATTCCCGGCAACCGGGGCGTCGTTCACCACGCAATCGCCTTCATTCGGCCGCCGGACGGAATCAGGATGCGCGGCATCGGCTGGCTGACGGCGTACGTTCCGGGGCAGCGTCTGGTCGATCTGCCGCAGGGATATGCCCGCAGAGTTCCCGCCGGTTCGAAGATCGTGTTTCAGATGCACTACACAACCAACGGACGAACGCAGGAGGACGTGACTCAGATCGGGCTCGTCTTCGCCGATCCGCGCGATGTGACGCATGAGATGATCACGCTGATCGGCATCAATCAGGAATTCGAAATTCCGCCGCATGCTTCGGACCACGAAGCCACGGGCGACATCAACGGGTTTTTGAAATCCGGACGGCTGATGTCGATCGCTCCGCACATGCACTACCGGGGACGATCGTTTCAGGTGTTCGCGGACCGTGCGGATCGAACGGAAACGCTGCTCAGCGTTCCGCGGTACGATTTCAACTGGCAGCATTCCTACGAACTCGCGGAGCCGCTGGGTCTGGCGGAAATCGACCGCCTGCATTTTTCGGCGACGTTCGACAATTCCGAGGCCAATCCGTTCAACCCGAATCCCGAAGAATGGGTGACGTGGGGCGATCAGTCGTGGGAAGAAATGGCGGTCGTCTTTCTGGAAGTCGCGGAACCACGTTTGCTAACGTCCGATGATTCCGGTTCGTCTTCGTCGGCAAATGCTGCTGCTTCGGAACGCGAAAAGAAGGTCGCGAAATTCGTCAGCGATTTCTTCCGCGACCTGGACAGTAACGGCGACGGAATCGTGCAGCGCTCGGAGATGCCCGTTGCCGTCCGTCAGTTTTCGCGCTGGCGCTGGGATCGTGACGGAGACCAGCAGGTCACGCCCGACGAAGTCCGTGCGGTTGCCGAAGAACGGTTCTGAACGCCATCAGCCAACCTGCGTCACAGTTCCGATTTGCGGAAGAATTGCAAACGCGGCGCCGTCCATGCAAGTCGGCCACGCATGAGCAATCACGGGACGAGTCGTCCGCATTCCTTGAATCGCTGAATCCGGATTGCACCGCGCGAGTCCAGCGCGCGGAGGTGAGTCGGTGCGTGTGACGCCGTTCTTCGGATCGCCTACAATTTCGGCCACAATTCACCAATCATCGGAGTCGCCTGCGATTCCGCCTTCGGAAAGCCGCTTAGATGTCACTGCCCATTGTCGTTGACGCTCCGGATGACTACGAAGATCCGCTTGATCTGATGGACGAGATCGAAGTGCTGAAAAAAGAACGAGACGCCACGATTCTGGCGCATTTCTATGTCGACGGTGACATTCAGGACATCGCGGACTTTACGGGCGACAGTCTGAAGCTGGCTCGCGATGCGACGAAAGTCACGACGTCGACAATCGTGTTTTCGGGAGTCCACTTCATGGGCGAATCCGCGAAAATCATGAATCCGGAAAAGACCGTGCTGATCCCCGACATGCTCGCCGGGTGTTCGCTGGCGGAAAGCTGCCCCGCAGAGCAACTCGATGCCTTTCAGCAGCAGTTGAGAGAATCGGGACGGAAGTTTGAAACGGTGGCGTACATCAACACGTCAGCCGCCGTCAAAAGCCTGTGCGACTGGATCGTCACCAGCGGCAACGCTCGCGAAATCATCGATCGCGTCCCCGCCGACCACGAGATTCTGTTTGTGCCCGATCAGCATCTGGGCCGCTATCTGATGGAAGTCACCGGGAGAAAAATGATCCTGTGGCCGGGATCGTGCATGGTTCACGAAATCTTCAGCATTCAGGATCTGATCCGAGCCAAACGGAATAATCCCGGCAGCAAAGTGATCGCGCATCCGGAATGTCCGCAGAACATTCTGGAACTGACCGATTTTGTCGGCGGCACGGAAAAGATGCGGCAACACGTGATGTCGGTCAGTGAACCGACGACGTTTCTGGTGGCGACGGAATCCGCGATGATTCACGCGTTCGAAAAATCGGCGCCGCAGCACACGTTTATTCCTGTGCCGGGAATCATGACGTCCACAGGCGAAACGTGTGCCTGCAACCGCTGCCCGCACATGGCTCGCAACACGCTGCAGAAAGTCCGCGACTGCCTGCGGGACGGCAAGCCGGAAATCATCTGGCAGGACTACTTCGACAAAGCACGAGCCGTGCTGGACAGAAGCCTGCTGTCGTGACGTTCGACGTCCACAGATTGCACTGATTTCGCAGATTGGCAGCGCGGAGGGAGATCCGGGGCGGCGTGATACTTCGCTTGCCGGATCAGCCCACGACCACCTTCTGATTCAGGCGTGCCTGGTCGATTCGACCGCACTTTGTGTCATCCAGACAAACCGTGGACGAACTCCGACGTCGCAGGCGCCGTGATCACAGGTGCCGGGGTGTTACTCTTCCACGATCTTTGCCGACTTGATGAAGTCCAGTCTCGGGAACTTTGCATTCAAATACCTGTTGCCCTGTTTTTGAATCAACCCCTGATCCGGCTGTTCGCGGTACTCGGCATTGATCTTGTCGACCACTTCCATACCTTCAATCACACGACCGAACGGCGCAAAGCCGGTGTTGTCAAGAAACGAATTGTCCTTGAAGTTGATGAACAACTGAGTCGTGCGGGAATTGGGAGCATTCGTCTTGGCGAAAGTGATGAAGCCGCGCTGATTGGAGGCAACGACTGGATCGTCCTTGATCGACTTGTCGCGCCAGTCCTTTTGCACGGCCGGATCACCGTTGATTCCGAACTGAACCATGAAGTTCGGCACGACTCGAAAGAACCGGGCTTCGTTGAAAAAACCCTGCTTTACCAGTTCATGAAAGCGGTCCGCTCCGATGGGAGCCCACTTGCGCTGGACTTCGACGGTGAAGTTACCCTGGCTGGTTTCGAACAGCACCTTAAACGTTTCGGGAGCTTTGTCGCCGGAGTCCTGAGCGATGGCTGGTTCGGCGGCGATGATCGAAAATGTCAGTAATGCGGCGATCGGGAAGTAACGAAGTGACATCAAAGGTCTCCTGTTCGATAGATTTCATCCGTGGTGACGCGAAAACTCGCGGGCAGTATAAAGGCGGCACCGTCATTTTCCAGAGGCAAACAATGATCCACGTCACTCGTCGCGCTTTGGAACGCAGCCTGGTCACGAATCGGAGCTGGTGCGACGGCGCTGCGGTCGGCATGCGTCGACTTCGAACACTGGCGGCAGTGCTGCTGGCGTTCGCATCAACCTGTGTCCACGCGGGCTCCGGGGACATCACGATTCGCACGGAACACCTGCAATATCCCGGCGAAGGTGCCTTTCAAACGGTCGACGACTGCGTGACGTTTGCGACCGGAGGCGCGTCCGGCGATCAGCAAGAAGCCATCGCTCTGTACAACTGGCTGCTGACACACCAGTGGCACCTGATGTCACCGCAGGAATGGTGTGTGCCCGGACGAATCCCCGACACCGCGGAAACTCGCGACTACGAATCAATCGTCTTCGACGCCAACCGCGCGAGGTTCTCCTACGGCTATGGCCTGTGCGGAACGGTTCACGCATGGAATGAACCGTACTGGAAGGCGCTCGGCATGAACGCTCGCCGCCGGGCGTTTCCCGGTCACGTCAACAGTGAAGTCCTCTACGGCGGAACCTGGCACGCGTTTGATACCGACATGGCCGGCCTGTTGTTTCGCCGGGACGGTATCGTCGCCGGCTATGACGACATCATTCGAGACCCGTCACTTATCGACAGTGTGAAGCCGCCGTATCCGCATTATCCGTTTGCGTGGCCGTCGGATTCTCAGGTGATGAAGGACGGCTGGAAGCAGGTGGCTGCCGGAGGCGACTGGTACCGCATGTACAACAGCGGCTACGCGGCTCACCCCGCCATTGTCCATCTGCGAAAGGGAGAAACGTTCACGCGGTGGTTTGACCGAGACCACTTCGGCGGCCGGTCGAAACGCCGTTTCTGGCATCACCAGCCGGGAGGCCCGTTTCGTAACTGGTCGTTCTTCGATAACGGCGAACCGTTCCACGATGGTGCGAAACACAATGCCCGATCCGACGTCAGTTACTGCAACGGTGAGTTCATCTACGTTCCGGACCTGAGCACCGATGCGTACCGGGAAGGCGTTGCGTCGTCGTCGCAGAATCTGTCGCACGGCTCGACGTCGCCCCTGCTGCACAGCGAAGACGGGCAGCAGGCACGCGTGACGTTTCGGCACTTTTCACCCTACGTCATTTGCGGTGATCCTGTTGACGACGCCAATCCCATGTCGGGAGCCGCGACCGACGGCCTGGTGCTGGAAGCGAAAGTCGCGGGCAAGGTCAGCGTGGAAGTCTCCGCCAACGAAGGTCAGTCGTGGACGCAGGTGGAAGCCGCTGACAACGATGGTTCGACGTTTCGCTTCGATCTGACGGAACACGTCAAGGGCCGCTACGGATGGCAGATTCAATTTCGTTTCGAAGGCGCGTCGGGCATCGATTCGCTGAAATTCACCACGACGACTCAGGTTTGCCAGGCGATTTTCCCGCAACTGACGGAAGGAGGCTGCGACGTCACCTGCCGAATCACGGACCGTTCGGTGGTCGCGGTGCTGCCGGATTTCGGGCTGCCGGAAGCGAATGTGTCCCACTATGAAGAGGTGTCGCTGCGTTCGGCCAACGTCATCTATCAGCCTCGCGTCAACGACAATCGCCTGGCCTATCAAACGACGAATAACAAGTCCGGCGAAGTCGTCTTTCGAGTGACGTCACCGAAGCCGCTGCTGGAAGTCAGAGCCGCCGTCAGATACCAGCTTCGAGTACCGCCGGAACCTGACTGCGACTATCACATGGACATTTCCACTGACAACGGAACTCACTGGCGCCGTTTCGCGATTGCCGAAATTCCTGCCGACAATGAGTTTTCCAGTGGCTGGCTGTCAGGACGATCCGCCGTGTCGTCAGCCGATTGTCACGAAGCGCTGGTGCGAGTTCACTTCGACGGCGGCGGCCATCGCACTGGTCTGATGGACGCTCAGTTGTACGGAATTCATCGAATCGGAAACCGTTCCGCGTGTGTCGTTGAGTTCGGCTGGACAGACGACGGAGGCCCGCAGACACACGTAGAACGAATTGCCGCCGATCGGGCACAATCGCAAATTCACGTGCCGACAAGTTCAGACAGTATCCGGAATGAGTTCGTCCGCATCTCAGTTTCCGACTGACCGACCGGATTCCGATTCGTGAACGAGACACGTCGTCGTAACAGACCCGGCATTCGCGACACGGTTCACAGCGATTGCCATGAGTTCCTCGACTCACCCGTGCGACGCGCGGTCCCCGCAGCGCGCCGCACAGGAAAGGTCGCGAGTTGCCGGCGTATTATTTGCCGCCGGAAATCAGGCCCGGCAGTTTGGCGGCCAGCTTCGAGAACATGTCGTCGCCCAGCTTCTCTTTGAGGAAGTTGACCAGCAGCGACAGAAACCCGGAGGCTTTATCGAGTCCGATGCCGGAGTCTCCGATCGCTTTGGTAATTCCGGCGACTCCGCCGGCATTGCCGCCAAGCAGACTTCCCGCCATCGATGTCAGTGACCCCATGAGTCCTCCGCCACCGCCCGATTTTCCTCCACCCGACTGAGCTTCGTTCAGCAGTGCATCGGCTCCCGGCAGCTTTTTCAGCACGGAACTGAACGTCGAATCATCCAACTGGCCCTTGATCACGTTCAGGATGCCACCGGTCGCCGACCGGCTCTGGCCTTCGTCAATTCCAAGTTGTTTGGTGACCAGGGAAATGAATTCTTCCACAACAGCTTCTCCCATCAGGACGGTTGAGATTTGAAAGGTGCGACAGGAACGACCTGCGCATCAGGCACGCGGCATGTCGACGAACGAAACCGACACTCGACGGCGTGACGCCGCACATTGTTACGGACGGCTGTGCCGGTGTTAGCCTTGTTCGTCGAAGTTACCTAAGGCAGCGTTGATTTGCCACCTGGTCAGATCGTAGATTCATGTCGTCAGTTGTTCAACCGGCGCCTTCCCGCAGCGGGCGGTGCGGACTCTGCCAGGGCCATTCGGCGGGGTGGAAGTCAGCTGCTTTGTTGATTTGTCGACGGACCGCCGACACGACGCGAACTCGGGGCTATCTGGGATGATTTACGCGTGTCTGTGCGACGCTGCCCTGAAACCAACGCTGCCCTGAAACCGGCGACGGCACGCGAAGGGACCGGAGTTCCGTCGTCACACGCGCATTTCGCCGCTTCGAGATGACTGCCGTTTCCGGGACGCGTTGAGTCAGGATTCGCTGATCGCGCGATTCATCCGGGATCGCCAGCGGCTGTCGGTTTGTGGCGTCGATCGCCGAAGTCGACCGAGCAGCGGCACCGGATTCAGACCGATTCCTGCGACGCCGACAGTTCTGAATCCTGGCGGCCCGGCATTCGTTCTGATCCGCGGACGACTCCACCGCCTTCCGCATTGCGATACAGAACGCGAGTCACACGGAATCCCAGCGAACGATACAGCTTTACGGCCGGGCGATTTACGGCGGTGACTTCCAGAGCTCCGCGGCACAAGCCCGTGTCTCGAAACGCATGCAGCGACTTCAGCACAATCGCCCGTCCGAGCCCGAAGCCGCGGTGTTCCGGAATGATGCCGACATTTTGAATCGCTCCGACGCGGCCGGATCGTTCAATCCCCTGAATTGTTCCGCAATCATCGGCGGGCCAGTCGGGTTCCGGCTGGAACACGACCATCCAGGTGGCGACGGGACAGAAACTGGCCTGCTTGCTGATTTCGGCCATCAATCGGCGGCATCCCGCCAGTTGGCTGAGGCACGAGAACACCGAACCGTCGAGATCTCTGCGGAATGCTCGCCACTTGATGCGAGCGTGCCGTTCCGCCAGCAGCGGATGCCAGCGAACGAAGTGATACCCGTCCGGCAGCGTCGGCGGAGCCAGCGTTGCTGACCGCAAATCAATTTCCATGCGATAGCGTTTGAACTGGTTCAATGCCGAATTCTCCGGAGGCTGTCCATCGCTGAGCCACGCCGGATTCTATCGCCCGCACTCGCCGAATCTGCGCCGCTTCGTCGTTCGTGCCGGGAATTTCGCTGGAATTTCCGAGACTGCCGGACCGAGGAATTCGGCCCGGCTTTCGACGCAAAGTTGGTTTCGATTCGGCGCCATCGTGCCGCGACGCCCTGATTCATTCCGCGGCACTGCGTTTGAACTTGGTAGCCGCCGGGCGGTTCCAGGCGGGGGAAACCGCGAACGAGATCACATCTCCGCAATTGTTGCATCAGTTGGACGCAAAGCCGCAGTCTCGCGTACGATACCGGCCCGGTCATCTGATGCCTCACTGCAACCTTTCCCCTCACTGTTGATGCT